>CAZIOW010000029.1:0-12928 GCA_964541025.1 uncultured Thermoplasmatales archaeon | reverse complement strand
CGAGGTTGTTGGCCAGTATTTCCCTCTCGAAGCCGAAGTACTGCATTGCCTGTAATGCAGTCTCCATCACATCCGATTCGTTGACCGCAATACCCTGCTGCCTGTAGGCATACACCATTGCAGAGGCCAACTGCCTGTGATAAATCATCTCTGGATATTTAGCAGATTTTTGATGACCTGTTGAAAAATGAAAAAATGAATCTTCATTATGGTTGTATGAAACCACTATTTTTTCAGGTTCCTGAATAACCTCGGAATTTTTATAAAATTCGTTTTTCAGGATAGGGGAGTTTCCAGGAACAGCTTCTATCCTAAATTCAGGGAATTCTGCCTCAGTTTCTGTCATCATATTGTTATCAGGTTGGGATTTAATGTTATCCCTCTTTTGCTTCAGCTCTGATCTGTGCCTCAAATAGTACTCGTGCTGATACTTCCTTATCTTCTCCCTGTTTTTCATGTAATACTTTCTGGCCATCATCCTCCTTCTCTCATCATACCGGTACTCCCCATATGTCCTGATCCTGAGATTCCCATTCTTGTCAACATATCCCAGGATCTTCCTGATGTGATACCTTGCCAGGATATCCTGTATCTCCCGCTCTATGGTCATATCCCACGCCTCCTCTCATCCGATTCTTCCCTGAGCCATTCCATGTGTTTCCTGATTTCCTCTTCGGAGACTTTCGCTCCCTTTGCTATTATGTCATCCATAGGCCTCAACTCCCTTCTCAGCCATCTCAACCAGTTTCCTGGCAACAGATTTCCTTGATAACTTCGATCTGGCAGTTTCCCGGCTCCTGAAGTAATCCTTAAGAGTGATATCCTTCAGAATGGGCTGTTCATGGGAACCGAATCCTTTTCTCCTCTTCACTTCTATTCTTTCAACCCTGATGGGTTCATGACCAACAGATTTCATTTTTTCCTGTATCAGGGCCTCAATCTCTGATATGTTAAATTCAGGATCATATTCGATATCAACGATTACCCTCAATTTTTTTGGCTGTGTCACGCCTTCGCCTCCTTTTCAATGCCTCCCTTCAAGACCTTCTCAATCCTTATTATCAGGTAGTCTCCTTCGTGGATATCCAGCTTCTCACGGACTTCCAATGGGATTTGTGCCCTACCAGCTGTGCCTACATTGACTGGTATCTCCATTTCTTCCTTGTTTATCAACCATTGGTAATTTTACCAATAGCAAATATAATGGTCAGATATACAATTTGTGGTTGGTAATATTACCAATCATAAAAAACGTATTTTATCTACAATATGTATATATTACCTGTTACCAATGGACTCATTGGATTTGAAACATGCAAAATCCGTGCTACTCTTTATATTTGATAACGGTACCCTGATGAAGTCTAACTTATTTCACATAGTGAAGAGTCATCAAGTTTTGGACAATTTGCTGGAAAGCCTCGAGAATGACGGATATTTAATCATAAACAAGAACGAGAAGGGACCTAAGAAATACACAATAACTTTAACGCCTAAAGGGAAATCAGTAGCCCAGAAGCTCAAGGAAGCCGAGGAGATAGCTTCAGGGAAGCCTGTCTCGAACCCTCTCATCACGAGGGACCATATGGTGCTCATTTATCTCCTTAACAATGGGGAGACTTTACTTTCAAAGCTCAAGGAGTGGTTTCCGGAAGCTTATTCTTCAGTTGACCTGCTCAAGCAGCTCTCACTTGTTGAGACGAAGATAGAAAAGGAGAAGTCCCCACAGGAAATGATAGTGTTTTTAACAGAAAAAGGAAAGAAGGTAGCGAGATTTTTGAAAGAGATTGAGGAGGTGTTGAAAGAAAATGAAAGTTGAAAAGGTCATTATAAAAAATTATAGGAATTTTGTAAACGAATCTGTACAGTTGAGCAATTTTAATGTTCTTATAGGACAGAACGGTACGGGTAAGTCCAACTTCATGAATGCGATAAGTCTTGGGTTAAGGGCAGTTGATATGTCAGGCAACCCTTTTAGAGGGGAATTAGACCAAAATGATCCTTCGTATCACGTCGATATAAGAATCCTTGCCAGACTAACTAGGGAAGAGTTATCAGATGATAAATTTTCAAGCGATGAAAATAAGCTCCACTACCGTTTCATATATATCCCCGCAAATGACCAGACACCTTTTATGCAAATTTCTCCCTCTAGAACAACAAAGAGCGGGTCCTCAATCGGTTCAATAATTATCAATAATAGGCAAATTCACATCTCTAAGGATATTAAAACAGATGTCCTTAATAATGAGAATATTTTCGTGCTTCAAGATTCTCGTGAAATTCAGGATAAATTTGCACCGAATGGTATTAAAAATCCAAGACAGTTTAGTTTTGAAAATGCTCTCTTACTCATGAAATTGAACAACGAAGAAAAATTTAAGCAACTGATCGAGAGCTTTCAGGAAATAATGCCTGAAGTTAAGAACATTTTCTTTGATCTTGACCAGAATTCAGCAAGAATTGAAATGGAAGAGAAAAATCTACACAAGAGAATTTGGTCATCTCTGATTTCTAGGGGGCTACGGGAACTCCTTATGATACTTATAACCCTAGAATTCTGTCCGGATAACTCGCTACTATTGATAGAGGAGCCGGAGGTCCACCTTCACGGGTCTGCGATAAGAAATCTTAAGAATATAATGCTGAGAACATCCAAGGAAAAAAAGTTACAAATTATAGTAGCCACTCACTCATGTATTTTCCTAGAGGGCATTTACCCAAGTGAGGACACTCACGTAAAGATCCTGAATTTCATAAGAGATGAAGGTAAGACAATTATTAAAGACCTTAAAGAAGAAAAGGAAATATCAGAGATACCGGTTAAAATGGGATGCGAATGAGTTCAAACAAAGACTATCTGGGAGAAGGGTTGACCTCAAGATACTTGGAGGGCGTATGACAGAAGATATTGAGTCAAAAGGAACAGCAAGAGAAAAAAGTTATATATAGTCTCTCAAAGACGGATTCCTGAAGTTATCTGAGGCACTGAAGGATGGAGATTTCATTGAATCTCCATTTGATATACCCATTGAACAGAATAGTTGGTGGGATCATGATGAAGCGATGGAGATATTAAGAGAAAGGTATGCAAAGAGTAAAATAACAAAAGAGGAATATGATAGGATGGTGAACGATCTGCAGAGGAATAAGGAGATGAGTTTGTGAAGATATGGATGATGAAAAAAAGTGAAAAGGTGTTGAATAATAGCTTAGCTGAACAATTTATGAAAAGAGGTTATGACCATCCATTTGCAGCAGTTAGATAGTATATAAGGTGTTCTATCATGATTGGACCACTTCACAGTTTATTCAATTTGATAGAGCTTGCAGATCTAGACGATTTATTTGATACAAATGAAATTCAATTAAGAGGAAATAACTTAATCAATACTCCTTTTAGGCCTACGGGTATCTCGCTCTTAGCGGTACGAAAAAGGAATAATCGGAGAATTTCTGTCTCTGATGTAGCAAACTCTAAATGCCCAACAAGAAGAGATATTTACATAAGGAAAAATAAAAAACATATCGCTGAAAAATACCAAAAGAAAGCAGCAAAAACTTATGGTATGGCAAGTGACAAACTGACGACTTCATGGTCTGGATATTTCCCAGATAATTTCCAGACTTACAAGGAGATCGATGCAATCAAGGATCGCATAATTAGACAGGTAGTTAAAGAAAATAGCTCTATTTTCAAACAGATGAGAAATTTGGATGATAAGTCAATTAATGATGAAGAATCCAGTTCATCTGCCTTGATTCCAAAAAAGTGGATGATTAGAATTTTGGTCGCTAATTTAAAAAAAGAACTAGCATATCAAAAACTGTACAATTCGCTTGGTACAAAGGGAAATAATAAATTTCTTACCGAAGACGAACTTAAAGCAAAGAGCAAGAAAGTGAAAGATGAGTGGAACGTCCTTTTGAGCAAGGAATCAGTTCCTGATTTTTTTGTTGAAAGGGCTAACTTAGTTGGAGATGTAAAGACGGGTCTATTTCTGAATAAATCACATTTATTAACAGTAGCTGGTTATGCTCTACTGCTGGAGAGTTTATTTAATTATCATATAAATTGGGGAGCTATATATCTAATAACCACAAGGAAGTTTTCTTTCAGTAACATTTTTACAACTGGGCAGATTTACCTGATTCCTATAACAGATGATCTCAGGAAGGATTTCATTTCTGCTAGAGATGCAGCTTATGAATCACTTGCCAGTGACCAAATACCGCAACTGCCAAGTAAAGAAGAGCGTAATAATATCTGCCAGAGTTGTGATTTTTACAGATTTTGTTGGAATGATTAAAATGAGACCAGAAATGACTCCTAATATTAAATCTTTGAAACTTAACAGCTTCCAGGATGTCCTCAATTCAGTAAAGTGTATCTCATCTTACCAGAATAACAGAATGCTTCAAAAAAAGTGCATCATAGACACTTTTTTAAGTCGCAACGAGAAATTACGAGTAAAACCCGTCCAAGACCTTGAGAAAAGTATCTTCAGAGGAATGGTAATTCCTTCATTAAGGCACATGGGATTAATATTAGGGTATGGAATTATTCAAGCGTCAGCAAATGGATTTCTACTTTCACAGGACTCATCTCCAATATTCCCTAATATTAAATCGGCTGTGATTATTGAATCTGGAGGTTTCTTGTTTGACGATAGTTCTATATTCGGAAAATTGAGTCGCCCTGAATTCGTAAATGAATTTAAGGAAGGATCTGAAATAATTATTCCACCAGAAGATATTTCTTCAGAGAAGAGAAAGAGATGGGTGAATATTTTAAAAGGAGCAGATATCGCTTACAGAACTGATTCGGTATGGCGATTAAGAACCGAAGAAATCTTCGATTATTACCACAGAAGAGATTATCTCTGTTCTAACTCATCTATCTTCTCAGAGATACTCTCTAAATGTTATGACTCCTATAAACATAAATCACCATTTGTCGGCATAAATATATTAAGAAGGTCCGTGGCAGAATTCGCTTTGAGACATTACAGCCTTGTAATTACTGAAAATACATTTGACGACTGCCTTAGGAAATTAAAGCAATTTTCTAAGGAATACGGAATCGACTTTGGTCTTCCTATGAACCAACAAGAAAGAGCATTTAAGATAGGAAATAAATATTATAGTACATTGAGATTATATAGAGAGGAAGATAATGACTGACGAGACAAGATTCTTAACTAAGGTGTTCCAGCTAAAGCGCGACCCTTTCAAAGAGAGGCAACGTCGGGCAGATGAAAAAGAGCTAGAATACTGGGTTAACAGAAAGGAGGAGCTTAAGAAAATTTCTGAGTTTTTACAGAATGCGAGGACTAAAGACGGGAATTCATTTATTATGATAAGAGGGGGGAACGGTGAGGGGAAGTCTTTGCTAATGATAAAGGTTGAAAAGGATATCTCTATGGACAAGTCCTATGAGGACGTGATTATAACTAATATGAACTTTATGGGAACCCTGATTCCAAAAAATACTTTAGAAATCTACTCACGAATTTTCTTGTCGATTCTTGAGAAAGTGAGGAACACAGAACCTTTGAGGAAGCAATTTATAGATAAGGTTCAAATGTTAGACAGGGACATTTTCAACAATTTTATTCAGGCTGCAATCTACTACTTAGCTAAAGAACAGGACGGAAATATTTATAGCCTTACTACTCGTGAAACCGCTAAGAAATACTTTGAGGGGAGAAGCCTAAACAAAAGTGAAAGAAAGGAAATCAGCATACATGATAACCTTAGGACAGAGGATGAAGCTCTAAAAGTACTTGCTGGATTTCTCTTAACGCTCAAGAGTTGTAAATTGAATAGTCTGCTTATATTTGTTGATGAACTGGAATACTTATTTGCCATCCCCCCCAGAGCAAAGCAATCCCAATTTGTTGCTTTTATGAGAAATCTTTATGATTTCCCAGAAGGCTCAATCTATAGGTCTAAGGCGGATGAAATGGCAAGGATAATAATGATTATGTCTATTTCTATTGAAGGGTCTAATGCACTTGATCTAATAGACCAGCAAGAGAGAGATACGTCCGGTGGACCTGCACAAGCATTACTAAGGAGAATGGAACAACCAATTGACTTGAATAGGTTTAAAGAGAGCGACATCAAAGAATTGATAAGGGTTACCTTAGAAAAAGAAAGAACTACAAAAGAATTGAATGACTATAATCCTCCCTTTGAAGATGACTTTGTGAGGTATCTCAGTTCTAATACTGAGGGAAATCCATCGAAAATAGTCGAATATTGTAAAATTATTATGAGAAGAGCAGTGCTCGACCAACCTAAGTCTATAACAGCAAATTATGCGAAAAGTGTCCTTAGACTAGAAGAAATTGAGTCTACTCTTTCTTAGTGAGCACTAACAAGAACTCAGTTCTTATGATTGATGAATTCCCATTCCTCTTAGTGAAAAATGAATAACTCTTAATTTCGTCGTGATACATTCCTTTGGTTTCGAATCCAATTCTATCAGCAACTTCTTTCAAGTATTTCACTGTTGGAACAGTCTTGCCACCTATCTTATTTTGCCCTATCAAAAGCAGAAGATTCCCGTCTGGCTTTAGGCCATAGTATGCTAGTTCTACGAATCTACTAATCTTATAAAGATACCGACCAATAATCTTTTTAGACTCAATACTGCCACCCAATCCTGTCCTTAGCCAATTAGGCAACATTTTTAGATAGTCAAATTCGTCTGCTGGATAAGTTTCGGAGCCTATGTCTTTTGAGTTCAAAACAGATAATTCTTTACCAGTAAGCCCAAAGATAGTCATTAGCTCCAACGAGGTACTTCTTACATATTTCTGTGCGAAACCGTATGGCGGAGAGGTGAAAATGTAATCAAATTTCATTCTATTTCTTGCCAGATATTCAAAGGCATCTCCTTGAATAACTTTAGGCGAATATTTTGAATTTAAGAGGAGCTTTCTCTCCTTTATCATTTCTATGAACTTCATAGCTGTATATTCAAAAGAAGTCAGAAGATCATCATATCCATATTCATGTGGATTAGATCGCATATATTTTGAATAAACGGGTGGATAGATTTTTGGATCAGCTCTGGAAAATCTCCTCACGATTGAAGCTAAGACAGATTTAAAAAATATCTTATGCTTTCCACGCAATTCGTCATTTATTGCATCGTTTATGTCAGAAATTGCATCCAGCACATCTTTATTGAACCAGTAAAGCAACCTCTTACTATATTCCGTATCAAATCTTCTTCCTAAGCTATTTACCTTGGTAGTCAACAGTTCCAGATTTTCATAAAGTTTTGATGGATAGTATATACTTCCATTTACTTCAGAATACGCTGCAGCAAGTGGATTTATGTCTATGCCAATTGAATGCACATTATTTATGAAAGAAGCCTGAAGTACAGACCCTGATCCACAAAAGGGATCCAAAACGGTTTGACCCTCGTTAACAAACCTCTTTATTACATAATCAGCAATTTTATAGGTCATTTTACCTGGGTATTTGAAAGGAATGAATACCTTTAACTGCTTTGATTTTTCATAATTTTGTGGCAGCAAAGGTTCAAACTCCATTCATATCAATACTGCTATATAAATGCTGCTAATAATTATTTCTATTTTAAGAAAGACCAGTGAAATCATTTCTATTTCACAGAGTTTTAAATAAATTTCGTCATAAATGATTTGGTATTATTATAAACTCCAAAAATTAAGTGAAATCCAACCAATATCCACATTCCCACCTGCTGCCATCTTCATATGTTCCCTTCGTTGTAGGCCTGTAATGGTCCGTTACCATATTTGGAGTACCGAATATATCTATCATCTGCCTATCGTACATGGATAAATTGAGAAGATATGTTTCCTGGTGTTTATCCAGCAATGATTTCAAATCAAGGAAATCGTTAATATTGAAATTATACCTGTAAACTTTGCCACCGCTAAGGTAAGGCAGATCTAAATATAATAGAACCTTTGGTTTGTTGCACCTTGCCATAAGATCCCTGAAATCCATGTTCTCAATTATCCAGTCCCCAACCTTAAGGAAATAATCCACTCTTATCTTAGGAACATGAGCCTTAGAATATATCCTCTTGAATGATGTCCCTGTTCCAGCATAGGAGTATGTGTGAAGATAAATAGTCTTGAACGCAATATCAATATCTTCTTTCGGATGAGATAACACAAGTTCATCGAATATCTCAGCATGGGGATATGCATTTCTGAGCTTTTTGGCCAGAATTCTACTTTTCTTTTCGTCCTGAAGTACCTTGAAAGTGATGTATAAATCCCTGTTTATATCATTGTAAACCTTAATTTTCTTCTACTCCTCAGGAATATTTATCAGCACGTTCCCTGAACCACCGAAAACATCTACAACCACGTCAAACTGATCTTTATGTTCTTCCAGTATCTTTATTATCTTCTTCAGCTGGTTGAATCGCCCACCATAATAAGGGAATGTTGAAATCATTATTGTCGATTAAGCAATCATTTCTAGGTTAATAACATTTTTTGATTGCTCAATCAGAAATCATTAAGCACTATGGTTTCATACATAAATAATGGATTCTCTAAGACTCATAGAGAAACAGTCAGGGTTCCTGAGGTTGATATATTACCTGGGTGAGAATGGAGAGAAACCTCTGACAGAAATACTTGATGAAACCGGGATACCGGTGCACCAGCTTTATTCATCCATAGAAAAGGGAAAGGAATTAGGAATAGTTAAAACCAGGGTTGATAACAGTAAATACCCACCTAGGAACCTAATTTCCCTCACAAAAAAAGGAGAACGGGTGACAATTGCTGTCAAAAACCTCCTGAAAGAATTTTCATGACCTCATCTTTTTTGAGGAATTCAAAGCCTTTCTTATTAAGATCATTTATAATAGAGGCAAGATACTTAGGAGCTAAGGTATCTCGATTAAGTTCTGGCACGAAGTATCTGATTTCATTATCTGAGAAAAGATTCCACATTCCATCTAAAAGAGCCTTTTTGAGTACCTGGACTTTATCTTTTTCATCTGGAGTCAGATTCATTTTTCCATGATCAAAAAGGGTGTCAAGGTCACCGTGATGAGAGAAACCATCTTTAGTATTAGCCTTGGCTCCAGAGAGGTGTACGGTCCTAATATATTGCCTTACTTCCCTCAGTCCCTTGAAGATTTCCAAAATATCATCAGCCTCTGCCCCTAAGTTTCTCTTACCCTCTGACTTGAGCAATTGTGGTATATCCAGAGCTATACCTAATCTGATATTTTTGTTTTCCTTAATTCTATAGGCAAATTCTCTGATCCCACTAACGCCATTTAGCAAATAATTGTCATCTTCACTTTCATTTACTGGTGAGTATGAATTTTCAACCACAAATTCAGCATTAGGATAAAAATTTATAATTTCATTACAGTAGATTTTAAGTCTTTCTATCATCAGACTGAGTGACTTCTCCGGATTTTTGCCCATTTTCATGGGATGCAATTCAATAATCCTTACCTCTTTTTTGAATTTTTCCGGCTCTGGTATGTAGGCGGAATATGTCTTCGTGAAATCGATAAACTCAGAGGTCCACCTTGAATCTCCCCTGATACCGCCCCACATTTTGATAGGGGATCTATAAATCGTTGGAAATCGTCTATTCATGTTATATTCCTGGGCTATTATTGCCTGAGAATTTTCCGTGGTTAGATATCCCTTCACATCTTTTGAATATGGCTCCTGTGTATGTAGTGAGAAGAATTTTACTCCAGAATTTCTCATGTTTATTATTTCATTTTTTATTGAATCTCTGCTCACTGAGAAGCTAGCAGTTATCTCACCAATTACAGTGGAAAATCCACTAGGATAATCCAGATCATGATATTTCAAGGGTATAAATTTGCTCATGTTAATAGCACATGGATTACGTATTTAAATTTTATTTTTTTTATTAAAGTCAGAGATATCATCATTCATGTAAATAGATGTCATAATCATGGTGTTAAGAGTTATATTTGTCATATTTCAATTAAGTTATTGGTTTTAAATTGCAACTATCTCAATAAAAAAATAATTATTTTTTTAAACTAGCTCCATCTCTTCCATGAGTGTCTTAGCCCTTTCGCTTGCAATCCTCGAGATAACGTAGTTCATTTTCTATTCAACGTAATTGATCAATTCCTCTCTGGTCTCAGTCTCCTCTATGGCCTTCCTGAAGTTACAGTAATCCAAATCGAACTTATCCTTGCGCCCTATAACATATTCCTTAAAAAATCTGCTGTTTTTCTTCGCCGCCATGATTCCTAATTTTGCAATGAATATTTGAATTTTATACCCTCTTTGAAAAATGAAATAAATAAAAAAATGAATGATTTTTCAACGTTTTGGAACATTGATCACGGATAACATGTGACTTGTGGAAATTAACGGAAAGGTTCTAAAACTTATTATTTAAATATGATTTTATATATTTTTTAAATAAATTCCGAATATAGTCTTGAATTTTATAATATGCTTCATTCCCTTTTTAAAAAAACTATTGACGTCGGAAGATATATTAAAATCAAAATCAGCGTCTTATTTATGTAAATTATTTTTTCTATTTCATTACTCCTTTAAGTTTTTTAATTTCCCCAGCTATATACATGTATAAATTTTTCAATTGATCCTCTTCGAGGTCAATATCTAGTGCTCTAAAAATGCAAAGATCTATTTTTTGTTGAAGGCTGTTCGAATTTTCATACCTATAAAGTACAGATGGCATATCTTCCTTGGAAATTTCATCAAAACACTTTATCAATCCTTCTCTATATTTTAAAGATAGAAGAGACGGATCTAATACAAAGAAATTTTCAAATGAATATTTTAATAGCTGAATATACGCTCCTCGGGTTTCTTTTTTATGAAGCAATATTTGAAGAATATTTACTGAACTATTCCAAAAAAGTACAAAAATTTTAGCATCGCTGCTCGGTAAATTTTTTATTAGCCAAAACATCTGTGAAGGAGTAAATTCCAATGAAGAATAATAAGAAAGAGATTTAGTACCAGTAGCAGAAAGATCAAATCTTCCTACAATTACTGCATTTGTCTTTTTATTAGTTAAATCTTTTTTCCACCTATTTAGATCAACTTCCTCAAAATTATCTATAAAATAATCTAGATGACCAAATTTATTTATGATTAGGAAATCTAACTCATTAGAAATATCCATTTTACCTATCCCCGAAAATCTCCTTAACGCAGGTGTAATATTGTCTTTTAAAATTTCGACCTCGAGTCCGTTTATCCTATTTTTCGCTTTAATATACTCACTATGAATCTCTTTAATATACCACTCATCTTGTTCCTTCAATGCTCTCTCTTTAGAAAAGAGTATGAACATTTTTGCGGCATAAATTTTATCTCCTTTCCAGATTTGTATCCCCCTAAGAATTTTTGCTTTATGTTCATTTAGAAATTTGTTCAGTGGCTTTAGTTTATCTGTATTATTAATAATGTTAGTTAGTATTTCTTCTCCTTTCAGTTGATCGCTTCCAAGATATCTGTTGATATTTTCAAGAACATTTTCCTGACTTTCATTAATAGTTGAAATATATTCATTATTTTCTGCATTTTTAATAGATTCGGCAAAACGAATTGCCTCTTCTCTATTTTTAGGCATCTCTTTGACAGTAGCCACTATTGTTGGACCTTTATGTCTACTTTTTTCTGCAATAAGAAGCACTTCTCTTACCTGTGTACTCTCAGAAAATGCAGATCGACTTTGGTTAATAACTATATATTTTAACCAGTATTTTTCTGAAAGTAAGTTTTTAATCCCTTCGAATGATTTTAGCCGAAAAACTGTTGCTGGAAGCACAAAAGCCATTCTGCCTCCTTCCTTCAGAAATCTATCTGATAGAAGTATGAAATAACCATGTAAACCGAGTGACGCAGTAATATAATTATAATATTCTTTAAACTTTTTTAAAAGATTTTCCTTATATTTTTCAGGTAGTCTTTCTTGCCTGGTAAATGGCGGGTTCATAATTACTACATCAACTAATGAAAGAGGTATCTCAGCTCTTCCATCTTTATCTAATGCTATTCCCCCCTTTTTTAAGTATTTTTTCTTTATTGCTCCTTCATTTAGATACACATCTAAATTTGTAGTCTTATACGCTTCTGCTAATTCTGTATGTAATGCAGGAATTGATTTGTTTGGGGTTAAATCTGTTGAATCCCATATTGCAATTCTTATACGCTGTGTATAATATAAAGGCGCTTGAAGTGAAAGATTCACAGCTGCTAAATGTGCTGCAAAAGGCATTATATCAATTCCAGTGATATCATTCTCCAAAAATCTTGTATGATCTTGAGCAGTAAAATTTCCATTTGCAACCATATATAGTTGCTTTTTCACCTGATATGCTGCAACAAGTAAAGTTCCGCTTCCGCAGGCGAAATCAGCAATTTTATCGTCTTTAGAATTTATTGCAAGAGCAGCTAATAATTCTGCGGCCTCATTGTTTGTATAAAATGCAGCCACTAATTTTCTCAAGTTGAATGGTATTAAATCATGAAAAATTCGTCCTACTAAGTCATGTGGAATATTTCCTGTTGTTAAGGCCTTGATAGTTACTATGGCAGCCTTAAGATGACTTAATGCTTCTACTGGAATTTTAGAAATAATATCAAAACCAAATATGACCGCATAATCCTTTTTAAGCTCTTTAGAAAAATAATTTGAAAGATCTTTTGGACTTTTTATTTCTTCATCATCAATATCCAGATACTTTTTGTTCTCTTTTGATAAGATTCTATAGAATAGAAGTTGATTTACTAGAAGAAAAGCGGCCGCCTTTCTCATTTCATTGATAGGTAGTGGGTTATCTTTATATTCTAATATGTTCTCGAATACACTTTCGCCTCCGAATATATTTTCTATGTCTTTGGCAAAGATATCCCTC
>CAZIOW010000028.1:0-14539 GCA_964541025.1 uncultured Thermoplasmatales archaeon | reverse complement strand
ACCGGGGTCTCAGGCTCCCAAAGCCCGTAGGATACCAAGCTACCCCACAGCCCCTCCATCCTTTATTTTCAAGGTGTTTATATTCTTTACTGGGACTTCAAGGATTAAAATTATTTACCTATTTTTACTAAGATAAATCATGAATTGTGAATTATGTGGGAAAGAAATAAGGCACTATCACGAAGTTGTTATTGATGGGGCAACAATGAAAGTATGTGATGATTGTGCCAGATATGGGAAGGAGGTACGTAAACAATCATCATTTCAAGCTCCTAAAATAACAAAAAATGTTATTCAAGCTCCAATTTCCAACCCCATTTCTCACCCTACAGTCAAAAAAAGAACTTCAAGGGAAATCATAGATGACGATGAACCTGTTCTAGACTTTGGGAAAATTATCAAGAAAAGAAGAGAGGAACTGGGAATGTCTCAGGAAGAGCTTGCAGTCAAACTACAGGAAAAGAAGAATCTTTTAGCAAAGATAGAAAGAGAAGAAATAAAACCTGACAAAGCAACAGCTAGGAAAATCGAAAAAATTTTAGGTGTTAAAATTATGGAAAAGATACAATGAATGTTTACATAGAAATACTATTTGTAATATTCATTATATTGCTCGTATTCTATTTCCTACCATTCTTCCGACCCAGACACATGTCCATAGATCAGGAGAGAGTCGACGAAAAGGTACCGGGAGGGGAGGAGGAGTACTACAGAATGTTGAAAGAGGGAAAGAAATACAGAGAAAGAATAAAAAACAAAAATTAATTTTTGATGAAAAATTCAATTCTTTTTGCTACAAAATCATGGTCCAATGAGGTCATTAGAAAACCAATTCTTGGTCCGGTATCTGTCCCAAGCATAATTCTATACAGGGTCGAGAAACATTTCTTTTGGTCACTCAATGTTGCCGCACAAGCATCGTGTATCATCTTGTTAATATTATCCGGATTCATTCCCCTAGAATAACCCTTCAAAACTTCATTCAGAAAATTTTTCTCAGCATCATTCAATTTTATTTCAGGTGGATTCTCTCTTATAGTTATTTTGAATTCGTCAGGTGCAAAATTCTCAAGCCAATACTTGGCAGCCTCTATCCTTTTTTGCAGACTTTCAAGGTTCCCTGTAATATCATACCCTGACCATCTTAGAGCTTCCATAATTTCATTAATGTTTTTCTTAATCTGTACAAGATTTATTATATGGTTGTATGGGACCTGCACTGGCATCCTTTCAGGTATTCCTGATATTTGTGAAAACTCATAGATTCTCCTGTAATCTTGTTCCTTTTCTGGATCAAATGGAGGTTCTTTTCCGAAATATATCCTTTCATACTGGTCATATTCATTGACAAGTGATATAAGACCCCTTCCGGAATCAATTTCTATATGCCTCTCAGGATTATTTTTTGCAATTAGAAATCTTAGGACTTCAGGTGGAACCATCTTTACCATATCTATCGCCCTTATCAGGATTCCCTTTGATGAATGCATAGCACCCATTCCTTTCAGATGAATCCATTCATATACAACCGGCGTAGGGGGTTCGATGTTGAAGACTTCCCTTGCTATTCTCTTGCCAGTATCATAAGAACCACCAGCTGTTGCATGATCTTTGCCAAATGGTTCAATAGTAACTCCCAGAATTACCCATTTCGCTGGCCATTCTACCCTCCATGGAAGTTTAGCAGCGCCATTTCTAACATCTCTTCTGCCTTCGTACTTGCAGGCATCACAATGATACTCAGCATATGGCCATTCAACTGAATGGACGACAGTTTTATCTATTCTTCCACAACCTTCGCAGATTATGTTAAGAGGATAATATTCGCCCTTTATCTCCTTTCCAGATACCTCTGAGAGTATTGAAGAAATTTTCTCTTTATTTTCGATTGATTTTTTTATCAAATCATTGAAAAGACCCTTTTCATAGAGTTCATGAGTATAGAGAAATTCAGGTTTAGCTCCAACCATGTTCAGGGTTTCAACGAACGGATCAATAAATTGGTTTGACCAAGAGTTATGCCTTCCGTCAGGTGATGGAATCTTGTACAATGGTTGACCTATAAATTTTGCAAATGAGTGGTCAATCCCATTTGGAACCTTTCTCAGTGGGTCTATATCGTCAGCCTCATAGTAAAATCTGACCTCTTTTCCTGCCTTCTTAAGAGCCCTTGAGACTATCTCTCCTGTCAATACCTCTCTCATATTGCCAACGTGTATTTCCCCTGATGGAGATATGGCTGTAGATACCACCTGCTTTCCAATTACCTTCGAAGCGACTACATCAGCCCAGTGCATTATCCAATCAACCTTGCTCTTATCAGGGACCTGACAGGTACCCCCATAATATCATCTTTTCCTGTTTTATTAGTTATAACCACGATGAGAGCTACCTCGCCTTTTTCAGCTTTTACAGCTTCAATGGCCTTGGTTATTGTTTCCCCGGTGCTTATAACATCATCTATAAGAACCACTCTTTTACCTGAGACCTTCGCATAATTGCTTGAAAATGTTCCCTGTGCCTTCTGAGTCAATGGCCTGTAAATAGCAAGCTCCTTTCCCATTATATCTGATATGAAAGTTGCATAGGGTATTCCATTTATTGTTACGCCTACAACTGTGTCTATATCCTTCTCATCTGCGAAGGTTTCCTCCTCTATTATGTCTGCCATTATTTCAGCAAGGTTGTATATCCTGTTACCGTAAACACCTATACTTCTCCAGCCTATCTTCACATCATTTGGAATTTCTTTACTCTTTGATTCACCACTCAATAACCATATAACTGTATTAAGGGAAAGGTGCATCTCTGTTGCAATATCTTTATCGCTCATTCCCTTTTCCTTCAACTGTTTGGCTATTTTAGCCAATTCTTCCACGCTTTTCATTTTTATCACCATTCAGTACTCATAGGGGTCATCACAGCCTCAGCTCAGCTGACCCTCTTCTCATCACGCTATAGGATATTAAATTAAGATATAATTCTTTTTAAGGTATTTTTGGTATAGAAGTAATTAGAGAATGATATTATATTAAGTCATTATAGAAGTGCATGTTCAAATTAATAGATTCAAAGATTCTGGATATCAATGCAGAAAAATCAGGAATTGATATGGAAAAACTTATGAATTCTGCAGGGGGTGCAGTTGCAGATTTTGTTATGTCCATTAAGCCAAGAAATATTTTGACGATTTGCGGTAGCGGAAATAATGGAGGTGATGGCTACACAGCATCCATTCTTCTGCACAGAGCTGGAATGAAAGTCTCAGTATTGCCTGTTAAGGAACCCGAAACTTTCCTTGCTAAAAAGAAGTTCAAGGAATACAGGGAAGCAGGAGGCAATATTGTATATAATCCGAGACTTGATGAATACGATGTAATAATAGATGCTATGCTTGGTATTGGGATTACAGGGACTCCAAAAGAACCATATGCATCTATGATCCAGAAAATAAATAATGCCAGAACAAGGATTGTTTCAGTCGATATCCCATCAGGCTTTCCATCTGCAATTGCTGTCAAACCTGACTACACTGTAACAATGCAATTTATAAAGGAGGGAATGGACGAATCAAAATGCGGTAAAATTATAGTTGCGGATGTAGGATTTCCCACAGAGGTAATAGAAATGATAGGCCCAGGCGATATGCTTGCATTTCCAGTAAATGGAAAAATCTCTCACAAAGGAGATAATGGAATAGTTGTGATAGTCTCAGGAAGTATCGACTATTATGGGGCACCACTTTATGTATCAAAATCGGCCCTGAGGATGGGACCGGATATGGTTTTTCTTTTCGCTCCTCTTAAAATCCATGATCATGTAACCTCTCATATACAAGATATAATGATAAGAAAATCAGGAATGGATTATATTGAATTCAATTACGAAATGAAGAAAATGATATCAGAAAGGGCAAGTGCAGTCGCCATAGGCCCTGGAATTTCAAGAAATCAAGATGCTACTGAAAATGCCACTAAAATAATAGAGAATACTTTACTGTCAGGAAAGAAGATTGTTATAGATGCAGATGCCCTTGCAGCAATTTCTGGGCTTGAAGATTTCAAGGGTCTGGCAGTTCTAACACCACACCGTGGTGAATTCAAAAGTACGTTTAACCTGGAACCGAATGACGAGAATGCAAAGAAAATTGCACAAAAACTCAATGCCACACTTTTGTTAAAAGGGCCTGTGGACATAGTCACAGATGGTTCAATACTTAAGAGAAACAGGAATTATCATCATGAGAGCATGACAAGGGGAGGAACTGGTGACCTTATAACAGGAGCCACCGCAGGATTGTTATCGAAGGGACTGGATACATTGCATTCAGCATTCCTTTCTTCATACATAATAGGCAGTGCCGGCTTGACTGCCTTCAAGCGTATGGGGTATTCATATCTCACATCTGAAATCATAGATATTATACCGGATATCATAAATGGAAAAAGTAGTGAATAAATTTATTAATAGAAGTAGTGAATAGAAGTTTGTATGGCAACAGTAGAGGAAATAATGACAAAAAATGTTATAACCATAGGACCGCAAGAACCAATTTCTAAGGCAATATCCAAAATGTCTGATAATAAAATACATCACCTGCCGGTAGTTGAAGACAACAAATACATGGGTATGGTAGATTTTGACATATTTCTAAGGAGATCGTCAATAGTGCTTAATTCAAAAGTAATTAATGTGATGGAAAAAACACCGGCAGTCACAAAGAAAACAGAAATAGCAGAAGTAGCCAGGCTGATGCTTGATAACGGAATCAAGGCAATTCCAGTGCTAGAAAATGAATCCCTTCAAGGGATAGTTACAACATCTGATATAATATACTCATTGCTGAAACAACCTGATATTCTGAGCTCCAGCGTTGAAGAAATTATGTCAGGTGATCCTATTACTGTGAGTGAGGACGACCCTGTCATTAGAGCAGTTGAAAGGATGAGGGACTTGGATGAAGGAAGTATTCCTGTGGTTGACTCTAAGGGGAGAGTCACTGGAGTTGTGAACCTCAGTGAGATAAGCAAACAGGTGTGGAGAGAGAAGGAGAAGATGCATCAGAGCGAATACTACAGAAATGAAGCCTCAGTGAAGGTAAAAGATGTGATATCCAATCCCGTTACAGCAAAGACAGGATCAAAACTTATGGTCTGCATAAATGAAATGAAGAAGATGAATGCAAGGGTATGCACAGTAGTGGATGAATCTGGAAAACCAGTGGGAATCATCAGTCACAGGGATATAATGGATGAAATAGTGAAAGGTCTTCCAAGGGAATCAGTGCTGGTAAATCTCTCTGGGGTTAAATTTGATGATCCCGAAGTATACAACAGGATTTATGAAATAATAGAAAGAACAGCAAAAAATATAGCGAAAGTGAAAAGGATGAAGCCGATGCTGATAAACATACATATCGAACAGTACAATGAGCAAGGAGGGGAGATAAAATATTCTGTCAGGGGCAAAATGGTAACGGAGTCAAAGACCTTTTATGCAAGGTCATGGGAATGGAATTTATACAAGGCAATGAAGGAACTGATGGATGAATTCGAGAAAATGGTTGAAAAAGCAAAGGAAATGAGGTGATAAGTTGGAAGAGTACATTGATCGAGCCCTTGATTATGCATCCAAAAACGGAAAATTTGCAGAGGTCAGATATTTTTCCTCGGAAAGGAACTCTGTACTTATGAAAAATGGTACATTATCAGCAAGCGGAGTATCGAAGGATTCTGGCATAAGCATAAGGATAATAAATAACTCAATTGCCTTCGGCGCTACAAACAAAAATGAATGGGTTATGATAAAGGAGGAAATTGATAATATCATTAAAAAGTCCAAACACAATGGAAGAAATTACTTTTCCAAGGAAGAACCAGTCAGAGATGAATGGGAGGTCAAACAGAAAATAAATATAAATGAAATTTCTTTTGAAGAGAAGATAAAGAGGTTGAGAGAAATAGATTCTATTCTCATAGATGAAAAGATGGGGATGAGAATAGTATCACTGAATGACAATGTTGAAAATGAAGTTCTGATGAACTCGGAGGGGACATACTTAAGGTCCAGGGTCCCAAAACTAGGTTTCATGTTTTTCATGGGATACATGGAAAATGGAAATTATGAACAGGGATATTTTCAGCTTGGGTATTCTGGAGGTTATGAAGCAATCGATGAGTGGAAACTTGATGAAGTAATGAAGCACGAGGCCGGTGTCCTTAAAAATGCTGTGAAGGCAAAAAAGTTGAATGAAGGAAGGTACGATCTCATAATAGGTCCGGAGGTCTCTGGAATAGTTGCCCATGAAAGCGCAGGCCATCCCACCGAATCGGACAGAATAATAGGGAGGGAAATGGCGCAGGCCGGTGAATCATTCATAAAGAAAGATGATAAGGGAAAGAGAATAGGTTCCGATATTGTGAATCTAGTGGATGACCCAACCATTGAACATAGTTTTGGTTATTATAAATATGATAGAGATGGTGTTAGGGCAAGGAAGAGATACCTATACAAAAATGGTCTCGTGAATGAATTTCTGAGCAACAGGGAGAGCGCAGGTAGACTGGGAACAGGAAGCAATGGAGCTTCAAGATCATCAGAGTGGGACAAGGAGCCCCTGGTACGCATGAGTACTACTTATATTGAGCCTGGAGAATATAGCCTTGAAGAAATGATGGAAGATGTGAAGGAAGGAATATACATGAAAAGCTTCACAGAGTGGAACATTGATGACATCAGATACAATGAAAAATATGTCGGCAGGGAGGCATATCACATAGTGAACGGAGAAATAAAGGAGGTCATAAAGAGACCCGTGATTGAAACCACGACTGTAAATTTCTACTCTTCAATGGATGCTATTGGAAGTGATTTAGAATTCGTTGCTGGTACTTGCGGAAAGGGAGATCCAATGCAGGGAGTAGATGTATGGATGGGCGGTCCGCATGTCAGGCTTAGAGGAGTATATGTGAGGTGAAAATATGGATATTGAAAAAATGTACAATAAAGCATCAAAAAAGGTTGATCAGGCTGCAGTTAAGGTCACAAGGATAAAGGTAGACCAGGTTAGGTTTTCTAATAATGAAATAGATATAAACAACAGCTGGGACGTTGAAGATGCAAGCATATTCTTGGCCAAAAATGGAAGGACATTCATGTTTGACCTTAAAAATGAAGGAGATCTTGATAATTTATTGGAGATATCTGTCAAGGCGCTCTCCAATATTGAAAAAAATGACGATTTTGTAGGTCTAAATGATAAGAAGCAGAAATACAGGAAAAGAGAAGATAAAAATGAAATGATTGCCAACTTTGATGGTAGCGAGTACGTAAATGAATTTCTTGATCAGGTCAGGCCATTTGTAAAAAGGGTTGGCGGAGTTCTGTACAAAAAACAAATTTCTGAGGAGATTATGACTCCATTCAATGATGGAAAGGAGGTAATAAATGGAATTGAGTTCGTGGCCAGAGCTTTTAACGATTATGATAACCCTGCCCAGGTATCATTCATGACTTCAAGTGACAGTGATCTGAAAAAAATTGACAGTGCGAGAGAAGAACTTCTTGATCTTGCCAGAAAGGTTGGAAAAACTGTAGAGGGCAGAGATGGTAAATACAAAGTTATATTCCATCCGCTCTGTTTTGCTTCAATTGCCTCTTACACAATACCCATGGCTTCAGCTTTTCAGGTTGATTCAGGGATGTCCTTGTTCGCCGGAAGGATGGGCCAGAAAATAGGGTCTTCGTTGTTCACTCTTTATGATGATCCCGTTGATGATTCTATGACTGGCTCCCGTCTCTTTGATGATGAAGGGACCTCAACGCAGAAAACAGCTGTGATTGAGAAGGGTGTTGTGAAGAACTACCTCCACAATTATTCTACGGCAAAAAAATACAATACTGAATCCACAGGAAATGCTGGAATCATAAGTCCATCGCCATGGCAGGTAAGCATTGAGGCCGGGAATGATGATTTGGATGACATGATAGCATCAACAAAAAAGGGGCTATTCATAGTTAATACATGGTACACAAGATTTCAGGACTACAGGGAAGGTGTATTCTCAACAATACCAAGAGATGGCATTTTCTACATAGAAAACGGAAAGATAATGGAAAGCTGGGGCGGGATAAGAATATCAGATTCTCTCATTAACATATTCAGAAATATAGAGGGTATAAGCAGAGAAACGAAGAAGGTAAAATGGTGGGACGAAACCCTTCCCACAAGGTCACCCTACGTTGAGGTTGAAGAAGTAAATATCTCAAGAAGCAAATAATTCACATTTACTTTAGGAATGCCACTGGTATCAATCAACAAGGAAAAGATTCAGCTCAGAACAAAGTTACGACAGTAAAACTTAATATCATTTTCTTAATTTAAAAAGGCCCGTTGCCCTGTGGCCCCTCCTCTAGGGCAGCGGGTTTATCAATTCATTCAATCCAGATTTTATGCATTTTTTTGGCTTTCTCCAGTCTCTTCTCAACTACGGACCAGTTTATAAGTCCCATGTAGGCATTTATGTAATCCTTTCTATTTGTTCCATAATCAATGAAATATGCGTGCTCAAAGACATCCAGCACAATCAGTGGAACTATTGTTACGAATCCGCCTATATTGTGTGCATCGTACAGGAGATTGTAGAGTTTTCCATCTTCCAGATTTAGCCCTAGAACAGCCCATCCTCTCCCAGCCATCCCAGTTGCAACGAATTCATCCTTCCACTTATCATATGAACCAAAGTTCTTCTCTATTTCTTCCTTCAAAGACTGCGGGATTTGCGGTGCATTCTCTGAAAGATTCTCGAAATAGAACTGATGCAGATACATTCCATTCCCATTGAATGTCTGTTCCAGTTTTAATGCCCTGAACTCGCTGTAAGTTGCGGCACTTTTAGAAAGATCCACTGTTCCTGAGGATAGTTTATCAACTATCTCATTACTCTTGTTAACATATCCGTTGTAAAGTTTCAGATGCTCAGCCAACATTCTCTCACTTATGCCCTTCAAGCTCTTGTAAGAGGGCAGTTTTGCATTAAAATTTCCCATTTCATATCACCTATACTAATATTGATTAATCGTACTTAAATTATTGTTATCTGGTATTTCTCTTCTGAATTGCCTTTGCAATAACTATTTTCCTTATTTCAGTTGTACCTGCACCGATCTCATACAATATTGCATCCCTAAGAAGTCTTTCAAGCGGGAAGTCCGAAGTATATCCATAACCTCCGAAAATCTGCAGAGCATCCTTTGCTATCTGTGTTGCAGTTTCAGAAGCGAGCATGATGGATGACGCTGCATAGGAAGGATCAATTATTTTCTCTTTAGTCATCAGGGCTGCCTCATAGGCAAGAAGGCGCACTGATTCAAGCCTTGAAAACATGTACGCCAGCTTCTCCTGTATAAGCTCAAAGTTTCCTATCTTTGTCCCGAACTGCTCCCTCTGCTGAGAATATTCAATCGCCTCATCTAATGCCCTCCTAGCAATTCCTAATGGACCGAATGCCAAAACAGCTCTTTCTGCATTCAGACCTTCATATATAATTTTTTTTCCATCCCCCTCATCTCTCATAAGCCTGTTCATAGGTATTTTCAAATCATTGAAGTATACTTCTCCTGTGGGCGATCCTCTCATCCCCATCTTTTCTATCCATTTTGGTGTTTCAACACCATCAGACCTTTTCAATAAAAATGCAGAAAACCTCTCATCATCTCTTGCATATACTATGAAAGTATCCGCTACCGGTGCATTAGTGATGAAAGTTTTAGATCCGTTTATAATGTAATAACCACCCACCTTTCTGTAAGTTGTTTTCATGCTTCCAAGGGCATCCGATCCACCGGTTGGTTCTGTTAAACAGAGCGATCCTATTTTATCCCCCCTGACAAGATCTGGCAGGTACTCATCCCTTTGATCATTGCTTGCATTCCTGAAAAGATTATCAATCACAAGATTGCTGTGTGCTCCATACGACAATCCAATTGATCCGGAAAAATAACTTATTTCCTCAAGAACTATTCCCTGGGTTAGGTAATCGAGTCCTGAGCCCCCGTATTCTTCTGACACAGTAAGTCCCAGAATCCCTAGGTTTCCCATTTTTCTGAAAATTTCCCTGGGGAAAAAATCATCCTTATCAACCTTGGACGCAACTGGTTCTATTTCTTTTCTTGAAAATTCCCTGACCATTTCCCTTATGGCAATAATTTCATCAGAAAGATGCAGATCCATGAATACCAGATTAATATGGTCAAGCAGGTTAAAAAATTTTCCCTGAATAAGGAGAATAAACATTTAAACAATGATCTTTTTAACTATATTAATGGAAATTATTTATCCTGACATTATAGAATACAATTTCATTCTAAGAGGTCTATGTAGCGATAGATCAATTTCACAATTTGAATTCACATGTGAAAGTTATCAGGAATCAGAAGAAAAAATGGAAGGAGACATTATGTTTCTGCCTGCTCCCCTTGCAGTGAGAAAGTTGGATAAGTATTCAATTCTGAACTCGGGAAGTGTTTTTTCATATTTCAGCGGTCCTTCCATTATGTTAACAGTCAGGGATTTTAGTGATGTCTACGTTAGGAAAGGAGATATGCTATCATTTTATTATGGAAAATTACTAGGTAGCAAATATAGGATAATTATAGGCAGCGGGGAACCAGTGCTTACAGAACCAGGCCGAATTTTGGAATTATATAACAAGAATACCGAGAAGATAGATCTATACGAGGAATGGGGGAAGATCACCAATTTTCTTCCAATGCCACTGTATCTCGGACTCATAAGCAACGAAATTCTCGATCTAAAGTCTCAGATAGAAAGATTAATTTACACCAGCATAAAGAATTCTCTTGAAAATTTCAGCACTGTCACAGATGATATATATAGGGAAAGAAAAATATCAAACCCAGACATGGTGAAAATGATAATACTCCAGTACGTTAACAAGAGATCAATTAACATGGGAAAAGAGGAAAATGAGGCCATTGAATTTCTGAGAAATCTAATGAACAAATCTTCACTCCTTGAAGAATTATGAACAGCATCAAATTTTTTATTGATGAAAACATAATGAAACATGGATTATGTTGAGGAAATATTGCAATTGAAAGATCAGTTATCATTTAAGGGCAAATTGGAAATTCCTGAAAAGATAGAAAGTATAGTCATAGCAGGCATGGGAGGTTCAGGGATCGCAGGTAGAATTTTTAGGGAAATATATGACAGGCAGCCTGTTGTTACTGTGGATGGATACGATATTCCAGAATTTGTCGATAAAAACACACTATTTGTTGCCATCAGCTACTCAGGAAATACAGAGGAGACAATAAATGCAATGGAAAAGGCAAGAAATAAAGGTGCAATCATCAGAGCAATAACATCTGGTGGAAGGCTTCAAGAGGAAGTTGAAGACTCGATAATTATTCCGAAAGGCTTGCAACCCAGATCAGCCATAGGTTTTCTTACAGTACCTCTTTTGAGAGGTGCTGGTTTCAAAGAAGATGAATTCGAGGAGGCAGCTAAAAATATTGAAAAAATTGATAAAAGAAAAGAGGAATTTGAGGAAATAGCAGACGAAATCTGGAAGGAAAGGAAAACCCCTGTGATATATGGAACACCACCGTTCAGGGAAGTCGCATACAGGTGGAAAACTCAATTTAATGAAAATTCCAAGATAATTTCTTACTGGAGCTATTTTCCCGAATTGAATCACAATGATACAATGGCTCTTGAGAACGATTACAGGAAAAGGGATTTTTATTTCATGGTACTCAGCAGCAAGTATAATAGCAAAAGAATACAGGAGAGAATAAGAATCACATCAGACCTATGCAAGGTAAATTTCAGGATGATAGAAGGAGAAGGAGAATCCATAATTTCTCAGCTTTTTACACTGATCCATAAGGGTGATTACATTTCATATTATCTAGCAAAGAAAAGAAACATTGATCCAAGGGATGTCTCAATAATAGAGAAGCTGAAGAAGGAACTCAGCAGAAGCGATATTAATAAATAGTGGCAGAATCTATTCCCATCGAAATTGAGATGACAGTTATAAAGAGGGATGAATTGAAAACAGCCCTGGAAATTTTGTTCAAACCCTCTGGCATGAATGAAAAGGAAATAGAGGAACTTGCCGACTATGTCCTGAGCTTCTTTGGTTATGAAGACACTCTCATTGACAATGTTCTTTCCCAGCAGGACAGGGATGTATTTTACACTCTTGAGGAAACTGGAATACTCTCAACCAGCAGTGAGGACATCACACTCATGAAGGGTAAAACCTGGAGGATACACTACTGGCATGTGAATGATGAGAAAATTAAGAACATAGTTAATTCAAGCAAGAAAGAAGAAGAGAACATATACGATAAAATTTTCAGGGAAGGTTACAAGTAAGGATTTTTTTAAAACTTTATATTAATTTTTCTTATAGAGATACTATGGAGATAAGCAGAAATTCTGTTTTAATAATAATTGATGTGCAGAAGGGATGGGATAGACCTGAATGGGGCAACAGGAATAATCCTGATGCTGAAGAAAATATTTCAAGAATACTTGAATTCTGGAGAAAAAATGGTCTTAATGTTGCATATTGCAAGCACGACTCATTAAATCCAAAATCGCCATTATTCCCCGGACAGAAGGGTAATGAAATCAAGGAAAAAGTGAAACCCAGGGGGAATGAAAAAATATTTGTCAAGCATGTTAACAGCTGTTTCATAGGGACGGATCTTGAAAGATGGTTAAGAGATATTGGAGCCGATGAATTATTTTTTTGCGGAATAACCATGCAGCACTGTGTCTCAACAACAGCAAGAATGGCGGGAAATCTTGGTTTTAAAAACTACGTGATAGAGGATTCAACAGTTTCCTTTGATATAAATGATTCACACGGAAACCATTTCGAAGCAGAGCAAGTCCACAGAATTAATCTTGCATCAATTGAAGGCGAATTCTCAGAAATAGTAAGAACAAATGACATTCTCAATGCAACCATTACTTGATTATACATTTCCTACAACGAATATAGCCCCGGGCAGATTCGAACTGCCGTCGTCGGATCCAAAGTCCGAAATGCTTGTCCACTACACCACGGGGCTTTGCTACTAATCAATAAAGATAATAAAAATTTATCCTGACTTATAACTTAGGAACTCTTTTCCAAGCAACTCCCTGGCTATTATCAGTTTCATTATGTTTATGCCGCCCTCAGCTCCTATGAAATATGACATAACTCCTCCCTGCGCTGCTCCCAATGGAGTATCTTTAGTATAAGCAAGAGCACCATGCCATACCATTACTTTCGTTATTATTTCATGTGCCGTAGGTGGTGCTGTCATTTTTGCCATTGATACAGAAAGATTCTGATCCGACATGGAAACTTTTTCTTTGTTTCTGTAAACACGATCAAGTGTCCATGCAGCTTTCTGAGTCAGAAGCCTAGAGGACTGGAGCTTTGCATACATCTCAGAAAGTTCGAATTGTAGCCCCTCCTGTTTTCCCAGAGGTTGCCCGAATAAATTTCTTGTTCTAAGATGTTCAATACCCATATCAATAGCTTCAGATGCCGCTCCATTACAAGCTGCGGCAACGTAAATTCTTGCAACATTGAATCCTTCCATTATTATGTGGAACCCTTTCCCTATATCTCCGACCCTGTATTTATCATCAAGTTCAATATCATTGAAAGCAAAACCTCCAGTTGAAAGTCCCTCTCTTGCTATGTTATTGAATATAGTCGGGGATATTTTTTCATTTATCCTTCCATTTACGTCCTTCAGCATGAAAGCAAATGTTGTGAAAGATTTTGATCCCATTGCAGGATCCCCTGTCCTAAATAGTGTAAGGAAGCCTCCTCCTCCGGGAAGATTTAAAGCTTCCCTGACTCCGCTAATATAGACCTTTTCACCAGAGAGACTCCAAGTATTATTATTGAGTCTTGTGGCCTTGGATTTTTCAGACATTACGTCTGAACCTCCAGACGGTTCTGTTGATCCAATCCCGAAAAATGTTCTCCCTTTAGTTATAGAAGGAAGTATTTCCTCTTTTGCCCCCTCAGAACCATATTTTTCAAGCATAAAAGGCCAGCCGTTCAAGAGGAGAATATATACAGGAAGTGCCATTGAGACATCTCCCCTAGCTAGCTCTTCAATAATTATGGACATCTGGGAAATTGAACCTCCAGCCCCTCCATATCTTTCCGATACATTGAATCCAATAAAACCTGCATCAGCAGCAGCCTTTATTATATCCTCAGGTATCCTGTTACCATAAGAAATTTTATCTCTCCTGGGTAAAACATATTTTTTAACAAATTCCCTAGCTGTCTGCCTGACCATTTCATCTTCTTCGGTGTAACTGAAATCCATAGAAACCATTACTACATTAATATACAATATATATTCATTTTTAAGAAACAATGTATTTAACTCCCGCTAGATAATTTTTTTTACCAATTGAGAATAATGGACCAGCGGGGGTTGCCGAGCCAGGTTAAAGGTACGAGACTTAAGATCTCGCTCCGTA
>CAZIOW010000027.1:0-15624 GCA_964541025.1 uncultured Thermoplasmatales archaeon | reverse complement strand
ATCCACTTTCTTCGATCTTATTTAAGTGGTAGGGAACAGCACTCCTTTTGTCGTCCTGTCAATATGCTATAAAGAAGCGCTTCGGAAAGATGAGAAATAGTATTCACTTTAAACTTTAATAGGATCCCAAAGGGACAGTTTTAGATATAATTTGAATCAAATTATGGCAGCATTGTAAATGTCAATGAGGGTATTTTAAAATGGAAAGAACGTTAAATTTTAAAAGGTCCTGATGATTTTGATTAAATGATACTACTGGAGAAGCCTCTAATGAAAATATTTTTCTTAAGAAATTCTATTTAAATATGATATAATTTGCGATCTTTTATTTTCCTGGAATTGTATTGCCAAATGCTTCATGCCTATTTTCCTTGCCCCTTGAGAAAGAAAATAAGCCAGCTATAATGAGCATCATGGCGAGGACAACAAATGCAGCATGCATTCCAGCGACAAAGCCTGCACCAATTCCTCCTATCACTTTTGAAGTTCCTGCAAAAATTTCAAATGCTAGATATCTGGGAACAGCTGAGGCTGCAGCAACAAATGCAATTATGAAGCTTCCAATGAGTCCAAGACTGCTCAATAATCTTAGAGTACCTGATGCTGCACCTCTTAACTCACTCTTTACATTTGCCATGACTGCGCTGTTATTGGAGGGCCAAAACATCGCTCCTCCAAAACCAGTAATAATGGTGCCAATGATTATGAAATAAATTGGCGCAGTGGCCGTAAGAAATATGATATAGAAAATCACACCGATAACCATGAAAAAAATGCCGATTGTAGCTATCGGTCTGGCACCAAATTTATCAGAATATCTTCCCATATAAGGTGCTAGAACTCCGCTCACGATGTATCCTGGAAAGAGTATTAGAGAGGCAAGATATGGAGAAAACCCCCTTACCCCCTGAAGGTACATAATGAGAAGAAATGTAACTCCCATGAAGCCTAGGCCTTGGAACAGTGCTGCGAATAAAGAATTCCTGAAGACTTTATTTTTGAACATCTCAAAATTCAGGGTGGGCATTTTAACCTTCCTATCCATTACCGCGAATATTGCAGCGGTAATAATTCCAAATAAGAAGAGTGATATGTTTTCATATGAAACTCCATTTGAAGCATAATTGATTCCAGAATACGATATAAGAGCAATAGAGACTCCGAGCAATATCATTCCAGGTAGGTCAACAGTATCGTTGGATTTATTGAAATCCTTGACATATTTCAGTCCAAGAACTATTGCCACTATTCCAATTGGTACGTTGATGAAAAATATGTACCTATATCCAATGAATGTTGTTATAATGCCTCCTAGAAGGATCCCAAGAAGAGCACCTATATTCCAGCTCATTGAAGTGTAACCGTAAGCTCTTCCAATTCTGTTCCTTGCAAAGGTGTCAGCTATTATTGCACTACTGTTGGAAGAAATAAGTGCACCTCCAACAGCCTGTATGCTTCTGAAACCTATTAGTGTAAGGTCTGTAGGCGCAATTCCACAAAGGAAAGACGATATTGTAAAAATAATGAAACCAAGATTGAACATCTTCCCCCTTCCATATATATCCCCAACCCTTCCAAATTGAGTGGAAAATACTGCAACTACAATCATATAAATTAATATGACCCATATGATAGTTGAAATATTTGAATGCAGGGCAGTTGTCATTGCTGGAAACGCAAGTAAAACTATAGTGGAATCTATAGAGGCCATTAGTGTTCCTATAACTACCACTCCTAGTATCATATTCTCTCTCCTCTTTTGAAGAGAGGAGTCAAATGAATTCATTAACGCAGAATTCCTTTAGTGATAAAAAACTTTAGTCAAGTTAAAGGTGACCGTAAATTACAGGATAGCCTAAACTATCAGATGATTATTAAAAAATTTCCAAGGCAATATTGCAATTAATTTTTAAGATCAAAGAATTATATTGATCTTATTCTTCTTATGATATTTCCTATTATTTCCTCCAAATCATCTCTTTTATAATTTTCACTCTTTGAATCATTGTCACCAGGACATCTGTTATCAGAAATTGAGTCACCCTTGAAGAGTTTAACAAATGGGGCGACAGTGGGTATTGATAATTCAACAGTCTGAATGTCCATCGGATTGGGAGAGTATCCCTTAAGGCCCGTTTTAGTCTGTCTGTCCCAATCAGCTATCTGTCTGGGATCATATCCTATGCAGAAATTCCCTGATCTTTCAAAGGAAACATCATAAATGGCCACATTTTCGGGAGGCATTATCTCGGAGAAACCACCTTCCAGAACACTCCATTTCTGCCCCCCTGATAGAGTGAATATGAATGCCACTATTCTATCCCCGCTACCAAAATTTAGTACTGCCACAGGCATTGAGTTCTTCTCAACTCCATTATCTACGAGAGGTTGAATTGTTGTTGCCCATTTTGTTAATCCATTCTCCACATATATTGGAAAGTAGGCATTGCCAAAATAATACCCATTTCTGAATAGGATAACAGTGGACTGAAGATAAGAATTATTCACGAAATTCCAGGAGACTGTACCTTCTCTTTTATTGAACCAGCTCCAAGATACGTCTACAGACGTTGAGAATTTATTTACATTTTTTATACTGGAGATCTGTAGGCCATTTGTACCGCTTATCCAGGATCCACCAATTATATGCATCTAAATCATTAGACCCAACATAAATTTTCTATTTAATAGTATGGTATTCATACAGCTTTCCTATCTAAATTTGTCAATAAAATTCACTATTTCTTTATCAATCTTCTTAAAAGATTGGGCCTTTCTTTATCCCTTTCTATTTTTTCTTCTGCCACTTTGAATTTTTCAATTTCTTCTTTTCTTAAATCCTTTATTTCCTTTATCTTCTTCCTTTTTTCTTCCCGCTTCAATTCTCTTTTCCAATCATTCATTGAAAGCACATCCTATTTTTGTACATTCTCCAATTAAATATATGAAGAAAGGATTGGATTTAAATTGCGGTTTACCTTTTTCAATCTTCTATTTAACTGATATTTTGCTATTATGTCCATAATCAATTCTTACCGGAAAAGAGTTTAAAAACATTTGGGTTTAAATATATACAATCTGGATTACCTTAGATATGGATATCTGGAACTAGATTTCAAGAGATAGAAGTAACTTTTCCATACCATTTAGAGGAAAATCCTATTTATTCTAAAGAACGTTGCTTTGTCTCCGGTGCGAGGAAGATTGTAACTATGAATCCTATGAATTCAAACATTGAGAAGAATAGGAGACCGTAAGAAGTGCTCAATTTCGAAATAATCAAAGGGAAGGCAAAGACCCCAAGAATTGCACCTATTCTAGAGGCAGCAGTTGCCAGACCCATTGCTGAACCCCTTACTTTGGTTGGAAAAATTTCTACAGGATACAGATAAGTTGTATTAGTTGGTCCGATGTTATGAAATATATGCATCAGAGCAAAAGCGCTGAATAAAATTATGAAGGGAGGTGAACTTTTAAATGAGAAAAGGCCAAATAAGAGGAGAGAGATACCCGCCAGCCCAAAACCAGCAATCTGCAGGATTCTCCTTCCTATTCTATCAATCAATAAAAGACTGATGGATACCCCTATGAGTACTGGAATTTCCTCTAACAGGGTGGCAAGAATAGAATCTGTATATGAGAGAGAAGCGATGAATAAAGACGGGGTATAATTCCATACTCCATAGCTTGAAACATCATATGAGAACCATGATACTGTCACGAAGACTAAAAGTGGAATATAATTTCTCAATTCCCTGTAAGTAGTTTTCCCTGTTTGGACGGAGGGAGGTGAAATATTTTGAACTTTAGCCTCTCTTCCAAAGGATTCTGTTATTCGATTTGCTTCTTCAATTCTTCCCGACTTTGCTAACCAATACGGGCTTTCAGGAATCACAGTTCTTGAAATTATAACAATTATTGGGATTATTGCACCTGTGATATACATTAGTCTCCAAGCTATCACTCCTCCATAAAGTACGATAGGGATTGAGGCTAAATAGAAAACGATTGAACCAATTGTCCAGAATAGCATGTTAATAACCAGATACTTCCCTCGAATACTTTTTGGAGAGAATTCTGCCTGTATGGAAGAACTGATGGGATAGTCTGCCCCAATACCTACACCCACCAGTGTCTCAAATATCATGAACTGAATGAAATTTTCAGATAGTCCAGTCAGAATCAAGAATGCAGCAGTAATTGAGAGATCTAATATGTAGATCTTTCTCCTGCCTCTCGAATCTGATATCCTTCCAAAAATTATGCTTCCAATCAGCATTCCGACGTAAATAGAAGAAGCACCTAGCGAGACCAGAATTGCCTTATTGAGAAGCGAATTCTGCAGAAATATTAGAGCTGTTGAAAATATTGAAAGAGTATATCCATCCATAAATATTCCCATTGATGACAGTATTGATATTATGAGGAACTTCCTCGTTCTTACTATCTGATCAAAGGGAACTCTTCCCATTAGAAACCGTAACTCTATTGTTTTCCATTATTCAATTATTTCTTAATTCAACTGGGGTGCAATTAATTAGAAAATTATGATTAAGAAGGAGATAGTTTGAATAACTGGAAATATGAATATTCTTATAATAAGCTGCACTAAACCTACTATTTGAATATGTACGAAATTGACCAATCATCAAGGAGGGAGAAGATCATTGCGATAAGTATTGGTATCATTTTCATGATTATTGCACTTGTTGTTCAGGAAATTGTTCAATCCATGCCAGCGATAATACTTATCGTTAAGCTAGGTATCAAGGAGGGGACAAATTCATTAATAAAATTTGAAATGACAAATGCTATTTTGTATTCTCTGTTTGTAGGTGGAATTGCTGCTCTATTCCAGGAAATTTTCAAGTATGTTTCAGTGGATACAAGACCAGAAAAGCTTGCAATATGGATAGGTCTAGGCTTTTCCGTGATAGATATTACCATACTCTATGTGGAATCTGTTCCAGAATTGTTTAGGGCGTTTTCTATTTTGTTTTTGATAGAAGTTGTCCTTAATACAATCTCTTCATTAATATTCCATCCGGGAACTGCTATGCTAATAAAATATGGACAGATTGTTAATAAAAGGGCAATATACCTTATTATAGCAATATTCTCTCACTTGGCCCTTGATGCGGGAGTAGTTTATGCGGATATAGCTATTTTAAAGAATCCTCACCTTGAGATCAGTATTTCCACTATGTATTGGGTCATAGCTATCATAATCTCCGTTTCAATATTCATTCTTGGATTATCACTTATGCGAAATTTAGAAAGAAGGCAATCCATCTCTTCTAAAAACTAGAGAATCATCGTTCTATAGTTCTTAATTTTAGATTTATTCTCTCAACATTGAACAGTTTTAAAATTAAACACAGTATTGCAATGCTTTTCCCACAAAGATTAATATTTCCTGAAATACTAGCTGATTATGTTCAAAGAAGACCTATTGAAAGACAAGTCAATTCTTATTACCGGCGGAGGTACTGGAATAGGGAAGGAGATGGGCAAGAAATTTGGAAAACTTGGTGCAAGGATAGCTATTCTTGGAAGAAGAGAAGATGTTCTTAAGGAAACAGCAGATGAATTCGGAAAAGAAGGGATAGAAACCATTTATCATAGATGCGACGTGAGGTCCCCAGATGAAATAACAAAGGCAATAGATTTCTTCATATCCAGATATGGTAACATTGATGTTCTTGTCAACAATGCAGCAGGTAACTTCGCTTCGCCATTCGAGGAGCTTTCACCACATGCAGTTGATGCTGTTGTGGGCATAGTCCTTCACGGTACTCTTTATATGACCCTGGAAATGGGAAAAAGATGGATATCTGGTTCTCATAAAGGGGTAGTCCTTGATATAGTTACAACTTACGCGTGGACAGGGTCTGCATTCGTGGTTCCATCTGCGGCAGCCAAGGCAGGGGTACTTGCAGTGGTAAGATCACTTGCTGTTGAATGGGCAAGATATGGAATAAGGCACGTGGCAATTGCACCGGGGCCATTCCCAACTGATGCCACAAGAAAGAATCTTTTCCCTCTCCCTGGAATGGAGGAAGCTCTTATCAGAAGGGTCCCACTAGGAAGAGCCGGCTCAATGGAAGAGATAGCCAATCTAGCTGCATTTCTTGTCTCTGATGGAGCTTCATTTATAAACGGTGAGGTAATCACAATTGATGGTGGGGAATGGCTCAAAGGAGCAGGTCAGTTCAATGATCTTCTAGAGTTAACTAAAGAGCAGTGGGAAGCTCTGAAATCGATTTCCAAGAAGAGGTAATTTTCCGTTATAACTAATCCCCAGCAGGATGATTTCCAGGATATTTTCTTCTTTCCTTTACCCTTAGAAACATAAACGCCCCCCACGCTCTTCCGAAGAATGATATTAGATACATTGATAGGAGACCATAGTATAGTCCATAGAAGTATGAAAGGAACTGAGCGGCATATCCTCCTATTATTGATCCAAAAAATGTAATGAACCCGAGCAGAGAGTTATAAACTCCCACATACATCCCCCGTTTGTCAACTGGGGCTGAATCAAGAATGTATGCAGTAAATGCAATGTTTGAAATGGCAGTTCCAAAGCCTGTAATTGCCGTTATCACATATATTATGGAAAGATTATGTGCGAATCCATATGCCAGTGGAACCGGAACAAATACAAACCTGCTTATGAGCATGAAATTTTTAGTCCCAAATCTGTCTATCAATTTTCCAAAAATCTTTAGGAAGGGTACTGTGAATATTAAACCTATTATATTGATGAGCCCTATTTCAAAAAATGTAGCCTTCAATACATCAACGGTTGTTATGTAGAAGAGTGGCCACGATATGGCCATAAAAAAGTTATATAAGGACTGGGCAAACAGAAAGTACCTGAAACTCTGGTCAGATTGAAAAATATCAACAAGAGATAATTTTTCTGGTTTTCTGTAATCATCACCTTTATCATTAGCATTCAACATGATGAGAGAGGCAAAAACCCCTATTATGCCGGCAAAATAGAAAGGGAGGAAATAAACAGTTATAGAGTTATATTTAAAATAATAGGCGTAAATAATGAAGAATATTCCAGCCATCGTCATCGCCAAATTCGAATAAAATGACAGATTACCAATTAAATACGCTCTCTTCTCAGTTCTTGAAATATGGCCTATCATTGCATTCCAGGCTGGAACCACCATAGCTGAGAAGATTGATTGGATTATTATTATTCCAATAACAAGCAATGGAGACCTTACAAATATGAATGCAATGTACATAGCAGAGGATATGAAACCTCCAACTATAATGAAAAAGAGTCTCTTTTTCAGCATATCTGTTATTTTACCCCATAGATACTGGAATATGTTAGGGAAAAGATTTGATGATGCCTGCAGTATTCCCATTTGAGAAGAGGTGAAACTCAGTGCAGCAGCGTAGTAAGGTATAAATGGGGATGCTAGCCCTGTACCGAAGCTCCCTATCAGCTGGTTTAGATACATAGAAATAGTGGTCCTATTCTCTTCCTTTTTGGCATCCATCTATAGGGTAAGATTGTTCATATTCAAAAATTTGCCCATACAGTTTATTTCATTTCCAATTAAACCCCTGCTAGCAATTTGGATCTATTTGAAGAGTTTATCGAAATTAAAAATGTGAATAAATGTTAAGTACAATTTAGCACTAACGCAGAACGTGAATGAAGAGGTAATAATAGTTGAAAATCTTATAAAAAAATATAATGATTTCAAGGCAGTTGATGGTATTTCATTCAAAATAAAGAAAGGGGAAGTGTTTAGTTTGCTAGGTCCGAATGGAGCAGGCAAAACTACAACAGTGGAAATTTTAGAAGGAATAAGGAAAAGAACGTTCGGTAATGTTTCTATACTTGGTCAGGACCCTGAGAATAACAGGAGTTTGATAGGAAAGCTCGGTATACTTCCACAGGATTTCAACTTTCTCTGGAATTCTACACCCATGGATGCCCTAAATTTCTACAAGAAGACCCTTGGAAGCACTGCTGATATAATTGAACTTCTAAATAAGGTGGAAATTCTTGAGAAAAAAGATACACCTTACCAGAAGCTATCTGGTGGTCAGAAACAAAAACTCGGCCTCGCCATTGCCATGTTAAATAATCCAGAGGTGCTATTTCTTGATGAACCAACATCAGGACTGGATCCAAAGGCAAGGAGAAATATCTGGAATGTCATAGAAAGTCTCAAAAAAGAGGGGAAAAGCATTCTTTTGACAACGCATTATCTTGAGGAAGCAGAAATTCTCGCTGACAGAGTTGCCATAATGAACCATGGACAGATAATAGATACAGGTACACCAATGGAAATAATCGAGAGACATCACAATAAAGACAGGCTCTTAATCAGAGCACCGCAAAATATAGCTAAGAATCTTAGTGATTTAGGCTATCCTGGCAAGTACAGCGATGGATATTTTGACATAGAACTTCAAGAATCAAGGGATGCGGCTAGAATTATAAATTTTCTTGTTGATGAACATCTTCCATTTGAGGATTTCACCCTTAAAAGGGAGAGTCTCGAAGATGTTTTTGTGAGAATGGTGGGGGATGATATCCTTGAAAATGAATAATATAATTGCCTACTTTAAACTTCATGCCAGAGCATACTTCAGATCTAAGGGTTCAATATTTTTTCAGCTGGCATTTCCTGTTATATTGATGATTATATTCGGAGCGATTTTTGGAGGGGTCTCTGCAGCCCCAACTCAACTTGTTATCCAGAATGAGAGCCCATCTCAGATATCGTGGAGCATTGTCAACGCTGTAAATGAAACGGGTCTATTCAAAGTGAAAATAATCAGCCCTAATATCCAGCTAAATAATTATGTCAGTGTAAATTCAGTTTCTGCAGCTCTTCTTATTCCTGCTAATTTTTCATCGGATTTTGGTAAAAATGGCAGTGCAAATCTTGAATTCGTCGGAATAGGAAATCCGCAGGAAGAGCAGCAGGAGTACCAGATACTAAATAATGTTGTGACTTCCATGAACTATAAGTTAAGTGGCAGCACCCCTTCATTAATTCTCAGGTCAGACTATATAAGTCAGAACAGCCTCAAGGAGGTTGATTTTTACGTACCAGGACTCATTGGATTCACAATTCTGAACTCAATGTTTTCCATGATCTATCAGGTTCCAAATTACAGAAAGGATAGAATATTCAGACAGCTCTCATTCAGCGGTATTTCTAAGGGAGACTGGGTTATTTCAACTGCCCTTTTCAATTTCCTATTGACTGTAGTTTCAGATTCAATTCTTGTAGTAATGGCATATGGGCTATTTGGAGCTTCCTTGAATTTCACGCTGTATACGTCCCTGATCACCCTGGTAATACTTTTCAGCGGAATGTTGTTATTCATAGGAATAGGAATATTAGCTGGCATGATCTCTGACAATGAAGAAACAGTATCAGTGATAGGTAATTTAATAATATTCCCTATGATGTTCCTTTCTGGAGTATTCTTTCCATTAGCATTCGCGCCATCATATGTAAAAACAATTTCAGAATTTCTTCCCCTGACATACTTCATTAATTCACTCAATGATATGCTGATATACAGGAATTATTCCGTTCTATCACTTGAAGTTCCAGTGCTAATAATATTTTCAGTAGTGGTATTTCTCATAGCTGTAAAGGTTTTCAGATGGAATGATAACTGAAATTTCAATATTTTATTCATGAAATAATATCCTATTTTATTACTTATGTAATCTACGAAAACACAAATTATGATTTCATTTTTATTGGATTTCCCTCTTTTTGCGGAGAAATAATTTCTAGGGAAAATTACTGATCCATTATGTCTGAAAATTACAATGAGGTAAAGAGATTTGCAGAGGGGTCCCTCGGCCAGATGCCAGAAGTGATTGAGCTCCTCTTCCATCTGAATGAGGATGCAGCTATGGAACAATTTCAGGAAAACGGGATTCTATATCTTGGAAGACAGAATATTCCTAAAAAGGTCCTACCACTTATAGCGATGGGCGTAGCGCTAGCGAATGGACCAAAGGAATCAGCTATGATTCATTTTAATCTTGCCAAAAAATTCGGTGCAACAAATAATGAAATACTTGATACACTGAGGGCTACTAAAATGGCCCTTATGTCTTCAACGCTAGATGCGGCAGAGGCATTCAATATTAACATAAAGAAAGATAGGGAAATAGATGATATAGAAGCAATGAAAATATTTGAAAAACTAGAAAAGGAGACAGGCATGGTGCCTGATAGACTTCACGACATATCAAAATTCTCACTCAATATGCTTAAGGAGCATCTCAGAGAAAAAGCTGTTTTGCTAAATCCTATTGAGCTTGACAGGAAGTATGTTTTTGCAATATCGCTTGCAGTTAGTATATCTATTCATGACTACGAATGTCAAGATGTGTACCTCAAGCAATTCATAAGGAATGGAGGTACTTCAAGTGAAGTTGAAGATATACTTGCAGTAACAAGATTTCTAGCCGGTAACAGGGCATTCGTTAATGGTCTTGAGGTATTGAGGAAAGTCACAAGCAACAGCAAATAACTTTTAAAAATCATTTTATCTCATTCTTTATTGAAACATTTTGAAATAGAAGGATAAAATTAACTAGGATCTGGTTATATATATCATCTTCAAAATTCAAAGGAGATGACAATATGATTTCAAATTGATACTAATCTATAATAATTCCAAATATGTTCGTTAACACTGAAATATTAAATTTTGAAAAAAATATTTAAAATTAAACAACAATTTCTTCAACTGTTTTCTTAGAAGTTTTGGGACCGAATAGCAGTATATCCACTACCACTATAAAAACGAATACCCAGATTATCGCAAAGACAGCAAGTGCTCCATGAGGAAGGAAGAAATATGCTATAAAAAGCGTTAGGATGGAAGTGGATATTCTGCTCACTGAATATACAGTTCCTGCAGCTGTAGGTCTTATTCTTGTAGGGAAAATTTCAGCTTGGTATGTGTGATAGAAATTCGAGAAGTTCCAGAGGAAGAATGCCACAAGGAATCCAAGTATTACGGCAATTGTTATATTATTGGCTACGGCAAATAATGTACCTGTTATAGCAGCCAATATTGCCATCGTTATTATACCGTACTTCCTTTCAACTTTGTCTATAATAAAAATGTTGAAAATGCTACCAACAAAGAATCCAGTATAAATAATCGTTGCAAAACCAAGTGCGGCCGTGATTGTAAGTCCCTTAGAAACGAGTAGACCAGGAGCAAATGTTGCAAATCCATAGAATATTCCAGACTGGAAAAATTGGAAAATCAGCATCATAACAGTTCTTTTCCTTACATCCGGTGCAAATATATCTTTATATGATGATTTTGATATTTTTGGTTCAATTGATTTATTTGCCGGAGGTAGTTCAGTTAGGTTTTTCTCTTTCTTTATTCTCTCCTCAATATTGGTCATTATTCTATCAGCTTCTTCTGTTCGACCCTGAACTTCGAGCCATCTGGGAGACTCAGTAAGCCTCAATCTGACCAGCCATACGAATATTGCAACAATACCCATGAACCACATAGGGATTCTGAAGGAATAATATCCCATATGAGAGGTTAGTTTTGTCATGTATACAATAACCGGAGCGGCTGTTACTGCTATAGTATAAATAACAGCCAAACCTTTACCTCTAATTCTGCCCTGAACGACCTCCGATGAATAACTATCAACTAGAGGAAACTCTCCTCCTACTCCAATACCTCCAATAAACACAAATAACGCAATGAGTTGCCAGATTGGCATCAAGCCAGCAAGAATCATTCCTGCCCCAAAAATCAGTTGGTTGTAAAGGAATACTGTTCTTCTACCCTTTTTATCACCTAACCATCCGAAGAATAAGGCGCCTACGAACTCACCAAGGAAAAATGGGACCGGAATTGCATATTCCGCAAGTACACTTCCTTTAGGGAATAAGAAATAGGCTGCAACCAGCGTAAGAACTGCTCCATTACCTAGAAGCATAAGGGATTCAGCCCACTCCCCACTTGTCAGCATTAGTAGAAAATTCCTGTGGAACTTGCTAAATGGTAATCGTTCCATCCTTGCAGCAATACTAACTCTTCCACCATGTTCTTGAGACATAATAAATAGATTCTGATGTAATTACTTATATATTTCTTCTAACACGTTAGAATGTAAAATATATCAAAGAATGGCCTAATTTAAAATTTTTTACAATGATACTTCGTCAGAACCTTATAATTCTTTTACCTTTTTGCCTCTCACTATTATTCTCTTCTTGTGCAGTGTGCCTTTGTGAGGATCGTAACCTATATTATGCAAAGATATTTCATCGAGATCTTCCAAGAATTCTCTGCACTTCTTTCCTATCTCTGATGATGGATCAACTGGATAGAGCCAGTCTGAAAATGACAAATCTTCAATTGAAATCCTTGAATCTAAGATTTTAAAACCGTACTTCTCCAGATAACTTTTAAGGTTATTCTCCTTCAGTGCCCCTACATGAGTCGGATCTCTCAGGCGCTCAAGTGCATTGAAAATATCCAAAGAATCATTTTCCGGTGATATCATGTCTGCTATTATTAAAGAACCATTCATTTTAGTTAAATGATTTGCCTTTTTGAAAAATATATCTTTATCTTTAAAATGGTGCAGAGCCCTTCTTATGGTTATTACGTCAAATTCATAATCAGAGCTGAAATCCTCAAAATTAACTATTCTCAGTTCAATATTATTAAGGTTATTTGACCTGAAGAGCTCTGATGCCTTATCAGCCATTGAAGAAGTCTGATCAATGGCTACTACCATCTTACATTTTTTGGATAGTACTAGCGCGGTGAATCCTGTACCCGTGGCAATGTCAAGACATTTCTCCACTCCCCCTTCTATCATCTGGTCCAACAATGTCAGATCTTCGCCAAATTTGTGCGATTTGCTTTTTGAATATTCATTAGCGAAATTTTTGAAGAATGGGTTTTCTGTCATTATAATAAAACTATCTATTATTATATTAATTTTCCGTGCTTTCATTTTTATAAAGATCCTTTCAATAATTTAAAGACAGAATTGAAAATCTTGATTTACATTATATTTGTTATCCAAATATTTTCAGGTATCTCTCCCTGAAGATGATAATAGGTATTTCTAAAGTAATTCTTATAAAATTTAGGATTTTTATTTAAAAATTAAGATATCATAAAAAAATAAATAATGAATGGACCATTACATAAAATATGTATTTTGTTTCCCTCTCAATTAAAAGTGACTGTGGTCTCTCCAAGGCTGCTACTTCCTTAGATCAGCGAATTATAACACTTAATGTCATCAATAAATCAAATCTAAACAACATAATAGCATTCACCATGAGTCAGGATACCTCATCAATCAAGGAAAACTTCATTAAAGATTTTAGCAATTTTTCAATAATTAGGGGGAAAAGATCAATTTTCATTTATGGTGTCAAGGAGTCACACGGTATAGTACCTTCAATACTCGAGAGTTCTTCAATACCACTCTATCCATTTGTAGCAGAAAATGGTATTGAATCATTTCAAATTCTAACTCCTAATAGGGATAGTTTCGAACGGCTCGTGGCGCTCATTGAGAAGGCTAATGAAATTGAGAATATCAATTATGAAAGAATATTAGATGGGGATTCAATGAACTCAATTTTTAAAAAAATAGGAAAAGAAATGTACCTTTCAAGTTTAACAGAGACTGAGATGAAGATAATGAATAAAGCTGTCAACAATGGATTCTATTCATGGCCAAGAATGTTTGATCTAAGCTCAATATCTAGCTCATTCAATCTCACAAAGCCAACTGTTCTTTACCATCTAAGAAATGCTGAAAAGAAGATACTTGAATCTCTATTTGGTCAATGAAAATAATATATAACCTAAATCATATCATACTATTATATCACCCCAGCCTTCTTCAAAGCATCAATTTGCTCATTCGAATATCCAAGATACTCAAGAATTTCCCCTGTATTCTCGCCAAGAGTTGGAGGATCAGATCTCACTAAAGAGCCAAGAGGTGAAGACGGTACCCTCAATACCTTGCCTTCAAAAAATTCATTTACAAGTTTTTTGGAGGCATGTTCATCATTTAATAGATCCCATGGTGTATTCAGGACTGCATAACTTATATTACCCTTATTCAATAAATCTATCACATTATTTAATTCCAACTGTCCCAGGATTTTTTGAATCTCAGGAATTAATATCGCTCTTGCACTATACCTGCTTGCATTTGTTGGATATTTATCCCTCGAGTCAATGGAGAATATACTGCAGAATTTATTCCATTGATCATCCGTTGTTACTGCAATAAATATTTTTTTCTTATCATATGTATAAAAGAAATCATATATCCCCCAAGCAAATCCTTCTTCGTTCAGTGGTTTTAATTCCTTCTCATTTATCTGGTAAGAAGCTATGTGCTGACCAACGAAGAACATTGCTGTTTCGAACATTCCTATAGTAATTTTCTTTCCTCTTTGAGTTTTCTCCCTCTCTATAAGTGCATTAAGTACCGCGATAACGCCAAACATTGCAGCCCCCATATCAACTATTGAAGCTCCAACTCTCATTGGTTTATCAATAAGCCCAGTCATGTATGCAAGACCACTATGAACTTCAATTGGGAAGTCCAAGGATTTCCTTCCTTCGTATGGTCCTTCACCATATCCTCTTATCGAAAGATAGATAATCTTTGGATTTACCTTAGAGATGGAGTTATATGATAGACCCAATGATTCCAAGGCACCAAATCCTAAATTATCAATTATAACATCACTGCTCTCTATCAATTTTAAAAGTATTTCAATCGCTTCCTTCTTTTTCAGATCAAGGGTAATGCTTTTTTTGTTCCTATTGTAAAATGGAAAAGCTCCGGAACTTGAACCTGTGAGATGTCTTGCAACGTCACCTGATCCAGGCCTTTCAACTTTTATTACATCAAATCCTATTTCAGATAATAAAAGTCCCGCAGTAGGACCAGCTACTATGTGTCCAATCTCTATTGCCCTCATTTTAGACCACCATAAATCTCAATTAATTCCTCTTGCCCCACTGTTCTCCCCTCCTTTACTGCAATATCCTTTACCTTCATCAATGCAGTTTTAATTTTTTCCTCGTCGACTGCTATGCCATTATTCATTAGAATACTCCTGATAAGACCCTTACCCGCATATACATTAAGCATGATGTGTTCTGATGGAAATATAGAGGAAGTTTGATGGGTCCCAGCCGTTATTGACCTTATATTATTTCCATAATTTGGCAAGTTTTCTACAAAGAAAGAATGACCTATCTTCTTCAATATTAAATCTATTAGGTAGTCATAAGCCTTCCTCAGCAGATTTATATTCACAGAATTACCTATACCACTCTTATTAAGATAGCTCACAATGGTCAAGGTATCAGCTATTCCATTCCTTTCTCCAATCCCAAGAATTGTGGTATCAACATAATCACACCCTGCTTCTATTGCTGCTATTGTATTCGTAATTGCCAAACCCGAATCATTGTGGCAATGAATTTCAATCTTAGAATCAACCTCTTTTTTTATTCTGGAGATTGTGTCATAAACCATCTTTGGCAACGCATTTCCAGTCGTATCCGGAA
>CAZIOW010000026.1:6064-15909 GCA_964541025.1 uncultured Thermoplasmatales archaeon | reverse complement strand
GGAGTGAGAACGGTGGCTTCATTGCTGGGTCAGAAGGGATCAAAAATATACTATCTTGTATTGCTCTGGATATTTGTTCCCCTTGACATTTCAGCATTCCTGATTGACAGGAGAACATTCCCGGTACTTGTCACGTTACTCACAATTCCGATTGCATTCAACCTCAGCAGGATTGCTATCAATGACAGGAATATAAAGAGGGGAATGCTAGATAAACTAACAGCCTCGTACACCCTTTATTATGGACTGGCCTTTGTGATTTCTTTTCTCATATTTTCACCGTATTCAATCGGTATCAGGTTTCTATTCCCTTGAGGAATGAAGATACCTATAAATCATGAATATCATTTTCTTTGTCCTGCTTCCCCCTGTACCCCACATAATCTCCTTTTTAAGTACTGTGTACTTGGTTCCACAGCTCTTTATGAGTGCATCTCCTTTCTTCATGAGGCCATAGTCCCCTTTTTCGCTCAATTTTATCGCAAGTCTGCTGCTTTCAAGTATTTCATGTGATCTCGCGAATTCTTCTTTACTCAAGTATCCCAGTTCCATCTTTACTTTCAGAAGTTCATCGATAGCATCATATGTCGTGTTTACTATTGTATCTTTGTCCATCAGCACTGTTTCATAGTTCAGAAAATCAGCCCATGTTTTTCCTTTGTCAAGGGCATTGTAATGGTCCATCAGGCTTCTGTATTTCACTTTGTACCCCAATTCCGGAAGCTCGAAGCCTCTGGATCCAGGATCGAGGAATGGTGAAACCGGTGATGTAAAAATAAAAAGTTTTTCATTTCTATTGTTAATTTCCATTAAATGTCTTGCAAATTTCACATCATCAAGAGCATCCTGTCTACCCTGACCTGAGAGGCCTATCAGGAAATAAACATCTATCTTTTTTCCTCCTAATCCAAGGAAATCGGAGATAAATCTTTCAAGTGATTTATTGGAGTAAGGTCTTCCGTTCTTGAACCTTATATTATCGTTTGAGGTATCAGGAGAAATTTCCATTGAAACATCATAAGTTACATTTACCATTTTAGATAAATCGTCTCTGGGATGCGGGACGAATACCTCGAAGAGCAGGGGTATATCAATTCCTTCTTTTTTCAAGGTTGAAAAAATGTATTCTTTATCCCTTGCGGACCTCATCAGTATATCCCCAACCACAAATACAGGTATCTTCAGGTCATTGTTTATATTCATTATATCTTCAACAAGTTTTTCTGATGAGCGGAAAATTGGTCCAGGTCTGCTGTAGAAACTCTTGTAGGCAAAATGAGATCCCCCACAAATACCGCAGCTGTATGAACAGCCATGGGTGCTCAGGACCATTGCCACCGGTTCCTTTGTCCAGTCACAGTATGGAAGGTGACCAAGGACATCGAAGCTCCTTATTGAACTCTTTATGATCTGTGTATAGTCATACTTCTGGTAATCCAAATTTTCCGGTAGAAATGTGAAACCATTATCTATTATTTCATTTCCGGATCTGTAGATTATATTGGGAATTTCTCTAAAATTTTTACCGGAGAGAATCATTTCCATAGTGATCTCAGAAGTATCACCCCTCACGACTATGTCGACATCCTTCACATCTTTCATGATTTCCCTGGAATAGTACGTGGCAGAGAGACCACCCATCATTATTTTAATATCGGGCCTTATTGTCTTAATTATCCTTGCAAGACTTACAGCCCCATGAACGTGTGGCAGCCAGTGAAGGTCAAGTCCAATGTAATCTGTGTCAATCTTCAAAATCTCCTCTTCGAAGTTGTATCTCTTTGAATTCAGCATCTTCAATGCCACATTGTCTATTCGCACATTGTATCCTCTTTCTCTCAGGTATGACATAATTGCAAGGAAACCAATTGGATACATTTCAAACACTCCCGTGCTTGGCACGAGCTCTGAGATGGGTCCTGCAACAATGTCCCTTTTCCTGAAATCATATATGGAAGGAGGATGCATCAGAACAAGGTCATATTTCATTTGTTGTGAATGAATTACAAGAATTTAAAAAAATTGTTTTTCATCAGGATTAAATTTTAAAAACCCTAACTCCTCATTTTTCGATGTGATACGCATATCAAAATTTTCATTGCTATAACCTTTAGAGTATTAGAATTTAACAATTGCTACGGAAATTACCTTATAAATTTGAGAAATAAAAAATTAGAAAAATTCAATTTAGTTGTGGACCAATAGAGGGTTGCTTAAGGCTCTTCTCATTGCCACCCTGTAGCCAAGTATCCCTATGACCACAACAACTATTATCACAAGGAAAAATCCCACACCAAGGTCGTGAAGGTTGTGCACCTTGACTGGTGTTATGATGCCAAAGCTAAGTATTTGCGGAAATGCTAGTATAAGACCACCAGCAACTACGAAAGCTATCCCTCCGTATTCCAGAACGTAAGTGGATATAGTCTTGCCAACAAATGCAATTCCATCCTTGGTCAGGTTCTTGATTCTGCTGAGCCATGTTCCAAATATTGTTCCGAACAGGATCTGCATAGTCATTGTTCCAAGCCCGAACAGAAGTCCCGGCAGGAAACCAAAGTAGACAGATGGCATCGATGGCGCAAGCACAGTGTAAATAATAAGTGCAAAAGCACCAAATCCAAAACCTGCAACAAATCCATGAATAAGTGCGAGTTTCACAGGTACAGGTTTAGTGTCTATACTATCGTGTGAAACTTCAGCAGGATTTATCTTATGTTCCATTTCCTCCTTCTGTATTTCGCTCCCTTTTTTATGTATTCCAAAAATTATCCCAAGCTTTTCCTCGATGAAATGCCAATGAAGGTACTTGCCTTTTCTTGCTATATATATTCCTGCAAGAGCCATTGCGAGACCAACGAATATGTAAGTCACACCAAAGGCCGCTGCAGTCATGAATACTCCAGCCAGGGCAAGATAACTTAGTTCAGACAGGATTGCCCTCTGGGCAGTGAAGCCTGAACTGAAAACTAAACCTGTCTTGGCTCCACCCTTGGTACTGAATGTCCCAACTGAGTAGGAAAATGTGATAGGCCATGTATGTTCATCTGGAGTTATACCGTGCACTATTCCTAAGAGATAAGAAATTAAGAGCGCACTGATTAGTGTAACATTCTGTGGATTCCATAAATTTATATATACCATAATTCACCTACCTCTCGCTCTCTACAATTTTGAATCCATGAGGACATTTCTTAGGATTACCAATCTTTTTGACTATTTTCCCTGCACTTTTGTTATCTATTAAATAGTCAAATTTGCTGACTTCCCTGCAGGCCTCATCAGCATCCACACCACATTCAAACAAGAAAGTTTCCATAACCCTGTGCTTCATAATAATTTCCTCATAGTACTGATTTCCCAGGTCAGTCAGTATGACCATTCCAGCCTCTTTATTCACCAACCCCTTCTCAATAAGTCTCTGAACAATCTCCTCAACAGTAGGCATCTTCAAATCAAGAGTTTTGGCGAGCATGGATATTCTCTCAGGAAATGGCTGATCTCTATTTTTTCCCATTGCTATAATGCAGTCCCTCTCTCTTTTTGTTATTGATATATCAGAATTTTTCATTGTTAGGATAATACTAACAAATATAAAAACATTTAATCTAATTAGGACACCATTAATTAAACACGGAAAATTTTGAATTTATTGCAGATTGAAAAGGTACGGAAGACCAAAAAGTAATTATTTCCAATTCATAATACAAAAATGGTGAAAATTTGAAGGTTCTTGTTCTGGGGGGTGGGAGTGTAGGTCAGGGAATAGCCTACGCTCTTAAAAATGAGTACAATGTAACTGTAGCGGACAGCAATGATAGAGTCTTAAATTTTATAAAGGAGAGGATGAATGTATCCACAGTTAAATTTGATATGAACAAAGACGATCTTGCAGCGCTGATGAAAAAGTATGACCTTGTTTCCGGTGCATTGCCAGGAAAGTATGGGATGAAGGTTATAAGGGAAGCTGCAAAGGCAGGGGTCGATCTGGTCGATAACAGTTTCATGGAAGAGGATTTCTATGCCCTTGAAAATGAAGTCAAGGATGCGGGGATAACCGTAGTACCTGACTGTGGGGTCGCACCTGGCCTCTCCAATATAATAGTGGGGAGAATATATGCGGAATACGGCAAGCTAAAAGATATTGAAATAAAAGTTGGAGGATTACCTGAGACAAATATACCACCCCTTGGATATAAATTGGTTTTCTCTCCTGTTGACACACTCGATGAATACACCAGGAAGGTGGAGATAGTTAAGGATGGCAATGTTGCTTACGCTGAACCGGGAGAAGGCCTGGAATATTTTTTTGTCCGGGACATAGGCTCTCTGGAGGCATTTTATACTGATGGACTGAGGTCTCTGATAAGAAATGTGAAGGCGGATAACATGGGTGAAAAGACGGTCAGATACAGAGGTCATTTTGAAAAGATGAAACTTCTAAAGGATCTTGGACTGCTTGATGATGAATACTTAGCAGTTGGGAACTCTAAGGTGACACCCAAGGAGATACTTGCAGAATTGTTCAGAAAAAAACTGTCGTTCAGTGAGGTAAATGATCTCCTGTACATGGAAATAAATGCTACTCTTTCTGGGGGGAGGGGTACTGAAATATACAGAGTATTAGACAGGCAGGACAGGATAACTGGGCTCACTGCAATGGCAAGAACAACAGGATTCACCAATGCAGCAGTTTCAAGATTGGTGCTCAAGGGAAAGATAGAGGATAGTGGAATCATAGCCCCTGAAATTGTTGGAATGGATGAAGGAAATTTCAGGGAAATAGAGTATTTCCTGAAAATGATGAATGTTAATATAGAGCACAGATTCCAGTGAGCATGAAGGCAATATCACTCCTATCTGGCGGTAAAGACTCATATATGAGCCTTATAATTGCAATGAGCACGGGAATGGAGGTAGAGAGAACTTTGACAATCATCCCGGAAGTGGATTCAATGATGTTTCATGTCCCGAATGCCATCCTTGGAAGTGCAGTTTCAGAACTCGTGGGCATAGAAAATACTTCGATACCAGAGGGGGAATTCTACGATGAGATTAAGAAATACAGGGGCTACACCATAGTAGCAGGTGCTGTAGAGTCAGAGTACCAAAAGACCAGGCTTGAGAAACTGGCATATGAATTAGGAATGAAAACATTCTTCCCCCTGTGGAGAAGGGATAATGTGAGTCTTGTCCTTGATTTCATAAGATCAGGTGCCAGAGGTATATTTGTTTCAGTAGCTGCAGAGGGCCTTGAAGAAAATTTTCTGGGGAGAGAGATAGATGAAAGGGCGCTCCATGACCTTATGAATTTAAATAGGAGATTTGGCATATCTGTTATAGGAGAGGGAGGAGAGTATGAGACGCTTGTTACCTACAATCCTTTTAATGATCTTTGCATTGAAATTCTTGAAAAGGAGATATTGAACAGGGGTATGCAGAAGAACCTTATTGTTAAAAGGTATTCTGTTCATCCTTTCCATCAATAAAATGGGAAACACCTGATGGGTCTTCGATTATGACTGTGAACTTAATCTCTCCATTCATTGCTCTGTGAATTTCATCTTCCTTTTCTCTTACCTTTTCATTGTCATCAAACAGAGGAAGAACCCTGAGGAATCTCTCAAGCAGCCCCTCAATGTTTGTTACAAAAGATTCTGCTACAGGCCCAGGGTGAATATTCAAACCCAGCTCCGGAATTGAAACCTTTGCCTGGTTCCCCCTTGCAATTTTTGTGAAAAGGTCATCCTTCTTCTCAATTTTCATTTCTGCCCTTGTGGGGTTGTTGCCTGTGAATGCGAAATCGTTTATCCTGTAACCGCAGCTTTTGCATCTTAAATAGTAGTGGGAAACTTTCCCGAAACCTGGAATATCCAGGTCTTCATTTCCCAATTCCATATCTTTGCTACCGCAGGCAGGGCACTTTATATCTGCTGTATCCAATTCAGTAACCTCCCCGTGTATATTCTTTTGACTTTCCTTATGTCACTTAATGATTTGGAGGATGTCAGGAACATCGCACTCCTGAGCTCAGCCTCAAGAGCATCAATGAGCCTTGTAACTTCCTGTGAAGATTGCATTCCAGCCTTCAGGAAAGGTGAGGCAAGACCAGCTGCAGAGGCACCGAGCATAAGACCCTTGAAAACATCTAATCCGTTTCTCACACCTCCTGAAGCTATCACAGGAATCCCACCCTCACACATCATCACAGAAACAGGTGATGGAATGCCCCAGTTCCAGAAAGATTCCCCAACCCTCGCCTTCTGGAAATTGTCATTCTCCAGACCCCTGTGATATTCAACAGCGGAGAACGATGTCCCGGATCTCCCGCCTGTATCTATAGCAGCAACCCCTGCCTCCATAAAGTCCAGGGCATCTGCCCTTGAAAAACCGGCACCTGTCTCCTTTGCAATGACCCTGTATTTCTTTGCAATGGAAGAAAGTCTTTCCTTGATGCCTGAAGAATTTCTATCTCCCTCCGGCTGTGCCATTTCCTGAACAAAATTGAAATGTATTGCTAATGCATCAGCCTTGACCAGCTCCACAGCATACTGAATATCATCATCACTGAGAGAATTTTTCTTCTGCCTGATGAGCTGGGGTGCACCAATATTGGCAATTCTGAGGGGTACATCATATTCTGATACAATGGAGTATGTATCAGCCACCTCCCTGTTATCAATTGCTGCTCTCTCTGAGCCAACACCCATTCCTATCTTCCTCTCAGCTGCTGCAGCAGCAAGATTCTCATTTATTCTCTTTGTGTCAGGATGCCCGCCAGTCATTGAAGATATTATGATTGGCATGGATAGCTTCCTGCCAAGGAGCTCTGTTGAAATATCAATCTCATCATAGTCTACCTCAGGCATTGATTTCTGGACAATCTCAATATCATTCCAGTAATTGTGGTCATGTGATACGTCCTCCTCCGCTATTATCCTTATATGATCTATCTTTCTCTTTTCAATTGTCAATGTACCACCGTCCCAATTGTTTCCTCATCATTCAATGCCTTCCTTAACCTTTCTGGATATAACCCGTTCACTATCATTACCCTCCTGGTATATGGAAGCATCAGCTTTATCTTTTCGACCTTTCCTGTCATGGAGCCTGTGGCATCCTTCCCCTTATCCTTAATGTTGAGCTCAGAGGCCCGGATCTCCCTGAAGAATTTAGCGTTTGTATATTCCTTCGGGTCAGATGAGTAAAGGCCATCAACATCGGTTGCAAAGATTATCTCATCTGGCCTGAATTTCCTGGAGAGGTCAAGGATTATCTCATCACCTGATATTATTCTGTAGTTCCCGTTCTGGATTATTATATCTCCATAGAGTATTGGAGAAAAGGTATTCCTGAGCATCTCCTGAACAATATCAATCTCTGGCCCCTTACTGGAGTAAAGAGCATGGGTTGGAAGTGATATTCCCCTGAATCCTTCAGCTGCCAGCGCATCTGATATTATGGAATTCAGTGACAGGACATCATTCACGACAGTGCTTATCTCCATCTCCTTCCCCCTCACCTTTCCCGGGGAGTCAAGCCCAAATTCAAGTGCTTTTATGTGGCCAAATGAACCTGCACCGTGTACAAGAATGATAGGCTCTGGAAATTCCCCCAGAATTTTAGCTATATTCGCAATCGATTCAGAGTTGGGAGATTTGTACTTGTCCTTAAGAGTGATGACGCTTCCACCTATTTTCAGTATTTTCACATCTTTAAATTGTTCTCTATTAAATAAATCCTTTGAAATGAAAAGTATCATTTCTACTCTTTGCCTCATTAATTGGATTATAGAAGAATGTTTATGCTTGAATAAATTTACCACATATGCCAATGGATGTCTCTCTTTTCAGTTACATCAGGACTTTACCTGAGGACAACATAAATATGGCTTCGAGCGGGATGAAAGGTATAAACCCTGAGGGAAATGGGACAGAGAATGTTGAGGATCTTGTTTCTAAACTGTACGGGACGAAGAATAGCAATGTGATGTTGACACCGTCAGGGACATTCGCATCATTCTTCACACTCTTTTACCTGAGGAGGAAGATAAAGAGAATGATCACCATTGCTCCTGAGTACCCCGTATTCTATTATCAGGCAAGAGAGCTTGGATATGAAATTGAAATAGAAAACAGGCTGGATGATGATGGAGTTGAGCTTTCCCCATGGGACGTTGAGGAGAATGCTGTTTATTTTCTCAGCAACCCTAATAATCCATCTGGACTCTTATGGAGTGATGAGAGCCTGAGGTCAATAGCGAGGGAAACAGAGGGAAACGATTCATATCTCGTGGTAGATGATACATTCTCATTTTTCACATCATCATTTTCGAAGAAGATGGATATTGGAAACAACATAATGATAGGTTCCATGTCAAAATTCTTCGGAGAATCTGGAATAAAGATGGGGTGGATAGTGGCACGCGACAGCATAATTCAAGAAATGAAGGAGATGATGGATATAATTGTTCCCGACATATCCGTTGCGGTCAGAAAGCGCTCCCATTATCTTCTCTCAAACATGGAAATGTATAGAGACTATAATACGAAGAAGCTTAAATCAAATTATGCAGTTCTGAAGGAGAATTTGGGAGATTATCTTGTTGATAGTCCAGCGCAGATAATCAATGCCCTCTATGTGAATGAGAATTCACTGAAATTTTCACAGTCACTCTTGAAGGAGGGGGTATCATCCATACCTGGAATATTCTTCGGATCTGACAATATAGTGAGAATATGCATTGGCTCTGAAGAACAGGATAAGATAGAAAGGGGTGCAAAGATTATATCCAGAAAAATGGTTAATGGTAAGCAATAAATATGGAAGCTATAGGCATTCTCTACGGGGATCTTAGCCCCACAGTTGTCAACTGTTCTGTATCGGGAAAGATAAGGCAGGGGGATTACGTAAAGATAAAGCACCAGGAAGTAGGATGGGTCCTGGCAAAGGTCGATAGCATAGAGGCAAAGACAAACCTCAGCATAGAGAAATCGTACCAGGTGATGGAAGGAAACTCTGTAGACATACAGCAGTCAATCTCTTCAAGACTGGTTGTCGTAGGATACCGTGATGAAAGAAATCTGATGCAGTTCCCCAGGACACCATTTATGGCAGGAACACCTGTATACCCAGCGGAGGATGATTTCATAGGGTCAGTGCTCAATCTTGGAAAGAATAAGAGGGGAAGAGCATACATAGGGCTTGTCTATGGACACAACATACCCTTCACTATAGATATCAATTCAATGGTCCAGAAGCACATATCAGTTCTTGCCAAAACTGGCGGGGGGAAAAGCTATCTCACAGGAGTGATCGTGGAAGAGCTGATGAAGAATGATGTTACTGTTGTAATACTTGATCCTCACGGAGAATATGCAGCAATGGGGAACAAGGCAACACCTTCCAGGGAAATGGCAAGGTTTGGGGTTGAACCGAGGAGCTACAAGGACAGAATAATAGTGTTTTCTGCGGATGGCGGTGATGTACCCCTGAGATTCACCCTGTCGCAGATCAATGTCAAGGAACTCATAAGCATTATGAACCTCAGTGATTCTAGAACCTATGTTGTCCCGCTAAGGAAGGCTGTTGATGCTGTCAGGCTTACCATGCCAGAATATTCATTTGATGATATAATTACTGAATTGAAAAAGCAGGATGATTCATCCTTATCACAGGCCCTTGAGAAGGAATTGAGGTATCTGAAATCATTGAAAATTTTCGATAAGAGGGGACTGAGGATCGATGAGATAGTGAAGAACGGGAAGGTGTCAATAATTGAGATGAAAGGTCTGCCCCCGGATGTGCAGGAGCTGGTAGTTCAGAGGCTTGTTTATTCTCTATTT
>CAZIOW010000026.1:0-5991 GCA_964541025.1 uncultured Thermoplasmatales archaeon | reverse complement strand
AAGGCCTTCTCATCGAAGATAATGAGGACTGTCGCTTCAGAGGGCAGGAAGTTTGGATTCGGGCTCCTTGTGGTATCCCAGAGGCCGGCAAAGATAGATAAGAATGTTCTCTCCCAATGCGGAACACAGATAATCCTGAAGGTCACAAATCCTAATGACCTGAAGGCCATTGGAAATTCGGTGGAGGGATTGACCACCACATCCCTCGATGAGATTCAGAGACTTCCAATAGGAGTTGCACTTGCAGCATCTCCCGAGCTTCCCATTCCATTATTTGTGGAAGTCAGGCCCAGGGAAACAGATGACGGCGGAAAGAATGTGAGGGTGGTCAGGTGACTCTCGAGGAGAGGGCAAAAAGATACATTGAAATGACTCAGAATGCACTGAAAATAGTGAAGATAGCCCCATCTGAGGAGAGTCTTCTTTACAAGGGAGGAAATGATTTCATTGAAATGTGCAGGAATTATCTCAAAGATTCAATTTATTTTTTTGAAAAAGGAGACTATGAAAATAGCCTGGCCGCAAGTTCCTATGCTTACGCGTGGTTGGATGCTGGCGTGAGAATAGGAATACTCTCTGCACCAGGCGATTACAAAAGATTCACGCAGTATTCCTAACGGAAGGTACTGTAGCTGTAGAGCAAATCTATGAGCTTTCTGCTCGTATTCTCGTCTATTATGCCTTCCTTTTTCTTAAGAAGTATGTAATCTCTGGCTTCCAGGATTCCATTCTTGGAAGCTTTAGCATAAACAGCCCCAAAAACACTTCCCCTCAGACTTTCCGGGAGATCCTTCAATGATTTTTCAAGGAGAAATCTGAATTCCTCATTTTTCCTCATGTTAAGCTTTCTCAGTTTCTTCTGATTCCTGTTCATTCCAATTGGTTCCTTATTTTGACTTATCTGCATTCCTTCGGTAAAATATTATCATAGTATTAATACATTTCTTAGATTTTTTATCTGTGACAGGGTTTGATTGGCTTTAACTGAACGTAAATTTAAATTGAAAGAGATGCATCATGATAACGTGCAGAACGAAGAAAAAATTCATGTTTTCATATCCAGGGAAGCTGCCCTCATCTATTCTTCAAGGAATAGGATAAAAGCACAGGGAATTTATGATCTACTCGAGGAAATAGCTTCAAGTTTCAGGATAAATCTGGTCAGTGAATTTGATACTGTGAGATTGTTTCTGGAGGCAGGAGCAGATTTTGAAGATATTGATACTATAATCAAGATCAAGAATTTTCTGAAGAACATTGAGAGGGAAAGGGACATTCATAAAATAAACGCTGATAAATTTTACCAGAAGAGGATAGAGAAGATAAGCAGTGCCATAGTAAGCTATTATTCAAAGATAACGGAAATAAGAAAGAGTGAGATTGACGATATTCCAGATTTCATCAATCTCTTTGGAATAAAGTTCAATAAAAATAATTATATTGTTCACATCCCTTCTTATTACAGGAAATTTCATGACCTATTTAAAGGTGGATTTTTCAACACAGGTGAAAACAGGAACAGGAAGGTTATAAAAAGGCGATTTTCAGATTACTGGGCCGAATCAATGTGGATAGCCCAGAGCATAATGAATGACAGCGGTCTCATAGGAATAGTTGTACCTGATGAATTATCAATAATAAATATATCAAATAACCTTGAACTGTTGGGAGTTGATAATTCGATAGTGAGCCCAGTTCCCTATTTCGCAGAGAGAAATCTTCCCCTGCTGCTTGCAAGGGAGTTCTTAATGGCAGTATACGAGGATTTCTCTTACGATAGCATGATGCAACTCCTGACAAACCCCCTGTTGGGAATTAAAGAAGAAAAACTAGAAAAGATAAGAAAGACGTGCTATGATAACAATGTGACCTCAGGTTGGAGCAACTGGTCCTTGATTCTGAATGATTTACCCGATATAAAGAATCATCTCAATTCACTGGCAAAATCAATGGGAAAGAAAGATCTCATGATGAATGAACTGAGGAATATTTCCGAGGAATTTATGAGAGAATATTCAGGTGAGATGGAAAATCTTCTTTCATTTCTTTCACTTCTGGATGATAATTACTTCAGGGATGCAAATCTTCTATCTAATTATATGGAGAAGGCATCTTCGTGGGTGAAGAAAAGAAGTTACTCGGAATCAAATGTTATCATAGGGAAGCCTGAGGATATGATTGGCCTTGAATTCGATAAGGTTTACATTTCACGGTTAGATGAGAGTTCATCTAAAAGGTCCTTTCCAGAGGATGCACGGTCCTTACTCATCAAGATTGAGGGCAGTGATATTTACGAGGAATTCCTATCTTCGCAGTACCAGTCCATCCTGAATAATTCTGTTGAAGCTGTACTCACCTATTCAATACTTGATGATGACCTTAATTACACAGAATCTGTTATATTTTACGACTCCTCGCAGGGAGAGGAGAAGCAGATGAACAGGATGGAAATATTCCATCCAATTGAATCAGGTGAGGTAACTCCAGAAATTAAAGCTGATAAATATATCCTGAAGGAAAATCTTGTGGATAAACTCATTGAAACGCCTGTTTCTCCAACATCTCTTGAAGTATACCTGGACTGTCATTTCAAATATTTTCTCCAGTCAGTCCTGTACATTCAGGAAATAGATGAGCCCAGTGAATTCATCGATGCGAGGACTTCAGGAAGCCTTACCCACAGAATTCTCCAGGAAAATTATTCAATGAAAATTTCGCCTAATGAATTCTTGAAGAGAGCCGATCTTGCTATTGAAGAAGAAATAAAAAGGACAAATTTCCAGTCTAAAAAGAGGGCACTTGATTTTTATAGAAAGAAATATATTTCAAATGGAAGGCTTGGAAAGTTTTTCCTGTACGATGTGAGGAACGCCATAGAAAGGGGGAGGAGATTTTTGACTGCGGAGCTGTTATTTGGAAAGGAAAAGGATATTTATTACACGATTGAGGGTAGAAAAATATTCCTGAAGGGGATTGTTGACAGGGTGGATGAAAGTGAGAATGGACTTTCAATAATAGATTATAAGAGTTCATTGAACGAATACCCCGCAGGAAGTCTGTGCAATGAAAGGAAGGTTCAACTCTTCTTCTATAAGCTGGGGGTGGAGCATGTTTACAGGAAAAAGGTGATTTCAGCTGCTTACGTGTCATTTAAAGATACTGCAGAAGGATACCAGACCAAGGGACTTTATGAAGGAATAATGAATGAGTCAATGGAGGTGGGCAACTGCCAGAAGATTATAGAACCTGCCCTTTCCTCACTCATCAGGGGTAATTTTGAGCCTTTCATAAGGGAGAGCGGAGATATTCAGAAATGCGAAAGGAAATTTTACTGCCCGTTCCTGAATGTTTGCAGGGGCCAGGAGAGGCGGTGGTGAAATGGCAGGGGAAATTGTGACAGCAGTACCTGGTTCTGGAAAAACTCACACCCTGATAGAGAAATGCTACAGCCTGATGGTAGATGAGGGAGTGGAGAATGTAGTTGCAATAACGTTCACCGACAGGGCTGCAAGTGAATTGATGGACAGGCTCAAGAGCAGGGCAAGAAGGGAGAACAATTTAGAATTGCTGAAAAAATTGCCGGAATCAAATGTTGGTACAATACATAATTTCTGCTCAAAAATCATAAGGGATTACGGGGAGATCGTAAAGATCAGGAGAGACTTCAAAGTTATGGATGAAATGGAGTCTTTCTATTTCCTAGACAGGGTGATAAGGGAATTCCTGATATACCTCCAGGATTCAGATAATGATAATGAGGTTACCAGAACACTTGATTTCATCATAGATTATTTCAATACGGATATAGAAGATGTGATCAAGAGCATAAGAGATATACTGGAGGACCACAGGAGCTACTTCATAAAGATGCATCTTCTAAATGGTGCATTCTCAACAGTTTTTAGAAAAGGTGATTTCTCCAATGAGATAATCAGGGAAATTCTGTCAAAATTCTCAGTTTCCATGATTCCCTATCTGACAATCATCATAAGCGCTGTAGTGAATGAGTATCAGGAATCCAAGAAAGAGGAAGGCCAGATGGATTTTGATGATCTTCTCGTATACACATATGAGATATCAAGAAAAATGGGAAAGGAGCTGGCAGAGAGATATCCATACATACTGATTGATGAATTCCAGGATACCGATGAGATGCAGATTTCCATATTTGATAATTTCCTCAGCAATGGATCATTCATTTTTGCTGTGGGGGACCCTCACCAGAGCATATATTCATTCAGAGGAGCACACCCTGATGCACAGGAAAAACTTCAGGAGAAAATAGATTCGAGGATGCAATTGAAGGAAAACAGGAGAAGCTTCTCTTCACTTATCAAGTTCTATAACTCAATATTCCCAAAAATTATGGGCAGCGAGGAGATGATGCCATTCCAGAGGGATGAAGGGAATGTTGATATCTCAATCGAAGATGATCCATTCTTTGCCATTTCTGAAATTATAAAGGATAACATAAGAAAGGGGGTTAAACCCGGAGAGATAGCAGTTCTCTCCAGAACAGGCACCCAGTTCCTTAAACTCAAGAAGTTGTTGAAGGATGAAGGAATTGACGCTGTTACCGTATCCGGAGAATCAATACTGAAATCCCAGGAGGGTCTTGATATATACAATATCATTAGATATCTTGCAGACCCTTCGGATAAAGTGGCACAGGCAGGGTTGCTCCTCTCTCCAATATTCAATTTCGATGTCTCTGGGATGTATTCTGAAAGGGACAGCCTTTCCAGGATTGTCTCAGAAAGGATGATGAGGTACCGGGAAATGCTCCGTAAAAAGAGATTAGACCACGTTATAGAAAATATTCTACTTGATGAAGGGTATCTATCCAGTATATCAAAGAGCGAAGACAGGAATGAGAGGAATGACAGGCTATGGAGAATAATGGTCGTACTTTCCTCGCACCTGGAAAGGTATGGAGACGATATTCTATCCGTCAGGAAGTGGTACGAAAATGCAATGCAGACCAAGGAGAGCGGCCCGATAGATGATCTCCTCACAGATGATTCAAGAGTTAAGATAATGACCATTCACCAGTCAAAGGGGCTCGAGTTCAGGGTTGTTATAGTATATGGGCTGGACTCAGGAAGGGATAATGAGAGATATTATGCTGATGATTCTACTGGCATAATCAGCAAAAATAACTATGGCTTTATAATCTCCCCGTCAAAGAAAATACTGGAAAAGGGAACATTGAGAAAACATTCCAGGGAGGAAGAGCTAAGGGTCATGTATGTAGCTTTCACACGTGCAAAGGAACAGCTTCATATCATCATATCAAGAGAAGAATTCAAGGGAAAAATAAAATGCAAAAATTCAGAAAGTTCATTATGCGCACTGCAGAGAGTTCTTGATTTGTGGGAAGAAGATGATGACGAAACCATAGCAAAGAAATTATCTGATGTCCATATAAACTTCAAAATTAACACGAAAACTCCTCCCATAGTGAATACCTGCAACAACTCAGAAGTTATCACCATAAGCAGGAAGAAAGTGAACAATGCAATTTTCATTGATGAGGATCTGAACACCAGGGCAATCAAGGAATTCCTTTCATCAAAAAATGATTCTATAAAAAATTTCAGAGTAATAGAAGAAGGAAATCTTCTGACAATTTCCAATGGAGGATTGAAGATATACGAGAGGAGAAGAGTGCCGGGGTCTTATTACATAGAGAATGGAAAGATTGAATACATCATTTGAAAGTGAACCTTTTATATCATTTCTATATTAGGCATAAGCTCCGGTGGTGTAGACCGGCCAAGCATATGAGGCTCTCAATCTCACGACCCGGGTTCAAATCCCGGCCGGAGCATCTTTAGAAGTTCAAACTTGGATTCGGTAGGGTATTCATTTTAAGAACTGATTATTAGAACGTTAGCTCATATTTACCTAAAAATTTATTAGCTTATTATTCTCCTCTGTTATTTTCATTTCTTTCAATTTCATCCCTGACATACTTCCCACCCCTGAACG
>CAZIOW010000025.1:3057-16212 GCA_964541025.1 uncultured Thermoplasmatales archaeon | reverse complement strand
TTAAGTTATTCAACGAAACTTTTAAATTTTCAGGGAAAAGAGGAAAGGAATCATCCCTACCAATGCAATTATACTCATATAAAGAGTGTATGGATACCCGGACCAGTATATGGGCAGAATTGCTGAAATGAATGCTATTGGTTAAATTGCTCTGAGTAAAGGAACCCTGAATCCATTGGTTTCACTCTTCTTTCGGATTATGGCAAGAGATAGCAGACCTGTTGCATATGCCAGGATGCTCATCCCAGAGTTTATAGAGACAAGAGACTGCCACGATGGGAATGGAAGCATGAAAATGATCATTAATATTAGATCAAATAGCAGAGCCATAAATGGGACACCGAATCTGTTTAGCTTTGTGAATATTTTTGGAAAGTATCCCATCTCTCCAAGTGCATACTCTACCCTTGCAGTGGAAGTCTGATATATATTGCCCGTACCGACTGGGGATATTACACCATCGCCAGGGAGTATAACTGCAAGCCAGGTTATTCCCAGAGAGGAGGCCAGAACAAGTAGAGGTCCTTTAGTATATTGTGATGAAGCTATAGAACTCCAGTTTCCTGGAATCAGTCCATTCCACTGGAATGATTCGATAAACGCCACCTGGACATCAGTGTAAATTATTGTTGCGATGACCACTGACAAGATTATTGATACGGGTAAATTCTTTTCTGGATTCTTAGGCTCTCCAGCCAGTTCCACTGCCTGCCTGAATCCAAGGAAAGAAAATGCAATTCCAGCGGATGGAATTGCTGAGAAAACTGCCTTCATTCCATACGGATCAAATAATCCTATCGTGAAATTTGATAATGAGAAAAATGTAATAATGAGAGCAATTACTGCTGTTAATGGAATTATCACCTTGATGAGGGAAATACCGCTGTTGAATTTAGCAACCCTTGATATGCCTATGGAATTGACTACAAAGAAAAGAACGAGAAACACAACAGACATCAACATTCCCAAGGGAGTCAGAAAGCCTGAAGCAGAGACAAGCTTGCCAGTCAGGAAATTCAAGTATGTCAAGGCAGCAATCATTTCAAGTGGAGGGGTGGACACATATACCATAAAAAGTGACCAACCATTTAACGCTGTGGTCATCTTGCCATGGGTGTATTGTGGAAATATTGCTGCTGCTCCTGTCTTTGGAATCCTTAAAGATAGCTCTGCATATACAAGTGCAAGGACCATTATCATCAGTGCCCCAATTATCCAGGAAATTACTGAGGCTGGTACAGCTATTGAGGCGGCATAAAAGGCACCAAACAACCACCCTGATCCTATCATCCCTCTTATTGATGCAAAGGTCAGGTGAAATATTCCCAGTTCTCTTTTGAGACCCATAAAGGTTCCTCATCTTACAATTGTTTTAAACTTTAAGGCCCAAATTACACATATTTGGCAAATTTCAGAAAAATTGGATATATTAAACCTATACTGGTCATTGATAACCAATGAGAAGCATTTAATCTGAGGTAAGAGATTACATATCCAGAAACCCCACAATTAAGGATGCACTAATGATGGGAATAGTGAATTATTCTTCTTTGGCAAGGAAAATTATGAGTGACCTGAAAATAGCTAATTTTGACGCTGTTGAGACCTCCATAAAGAGAATTCCAAAGGAGCAGAGGGATAATGGAGACATAATAAGGGCATTGAAAAATTCAGAAATAGAGACTGCTACTGGCATTTCTTACATAGTGCTGAAATTGTCATCCGAGAATATCAGGAAAGCTGTTTCCCTGTTATCATTGCTGATAAGGGATTACAATCAGTATAGAATAATTCAGGGGATACAGGGAACAGTTATGGTAATAGATGACCACGATTATGAAAAAATAATGAACAACTTCCAGAGGTCAGAGATAATTGAAAAGAGAAGAGGCTTTGGAGAAATAATAATCACAAGTCGCGAAGATACAACATTCATTAAAGGTCACGTCGCGTACGTTTCTAATATACTAGCTGTAAATGATATAAACTTGCTGCAGTTAGTTTCATTTTATACCGATATCACAGTGATCATAGATACTAAGGATATAGCCAGGGCATTCAATGTGCTCATGTCTGAGATTGGAACTTGAAAATACAACTAAAATTTAAATGTGATTAAATTTTCATAATATATTTAAGCTAATCAAATATATATAATCATGAAACATTTGGATTTCGCGTCCAAACCAATTGATGAAAACTTTTTTGAGAACCCTCAGGAGTATCCTGTGACAGGTTATCATAAGGGTCACGCTGTAAGGGCTGAGGGAAAGCAGAGGTATGATGAGCACGGAAAGCCTTATCCGACCAAACTTGGTATCCACGGAACCAATGTAGCAGTGGACTGGGACAGTTGCATAGCAGATGGTTCCTGCATGGAATCCTGCCCCATGAATGGATTTGAATGGGCACTCGCTGAAGGCAAGACTGGAAAGGGGAATGATCTGCAGATTGAAGATGGATCAGAACTCTGGATGAAATACAGGACAGACAAGGCCGATCCTGTGAATGAATCTGAATGCATTTATTGCAATGCATGCGTAGTGGCATGCCCTGCGGGAGCAATATCTGTATCAAAGAGAATTGATCTTTCATCTCAAAAGGTCTAATTTCTGTAAATTTTTTTATGATTTTATAATTAATGTGGATGATTCCATTTCTTTTTTTTAACTCATAATATTCTTTATCTTACGCTTTATTTATTCACATTCCCTCTAATAACATCCAGCATCTTCTCCACCTTTTCTTCGCTGGAACCCTCAATGAATACTTTCTTTCTGCTGGCTGGCTGTACCTCTACCAGTTTTCTTACTGATGTGTATGAACCCCTGAGTCCTATCAGATTCTCATCAAGTTTCAGATCATTGTTTGACCATACTTTCAACTGGAATTCTTTATCTGCCCATCTCTTTCTTCTAAAATCCGGAAATCTGGGCTGATTTATCCCGAGCTCGATGCTGATGACAGCAGGAATCCCAGTCTCTACAATTTCATACCCTCCTTTAATTGTTCTCTTTGCCACTACTTTATCACCTTCAAGATCCAGAGATGAGGTGAAGAGCACCTGTGGAAGACCGAGGAATTCAGCAATCTGCGCGGGTAACTGTCCAAGTCCAGCATCAGACGACTCCTCTCCTGTGAGTATTAGGTCATAATCCCCTATCTTGTTAATTGCTGCAGATATTATTAGAGCAGTTGGGAAAGTGTCAGAGCCTCCGAACTGCCTGTCAGAGAGAAGAATTGCATCATCGGCACCCATTGCTACCGCGATTCTTAGAAACGGTTCGAACATTTGAGGTCCCATTGAAAGTACTATAACCTTTCCTCCATATTTCTCCCTTAATCTCAGAGCTGTTTCAAGTGCATTTTTATCAGCTTCATTTATCTGATTCTCAGCCTTTGTTCTGTCCAGTCTCTTAGTAACTGGATCAAAAATTATGGATTCTGATTTTGGAACGACCTTCATGCATACTATTATGTTTCTCACATTTTCACCTTCATTCTTTCTATTGCCTTTGGAATTATGTCAAATAAATCTCCGACAATGCAGTAATCAGAATGCTCAAATATTTCCGCCTTGGGATTGAGATCAATGGATATGACTGTCCCGCAGTCCTTGATTCCAGAAGTGAAATGCTCTGAACCACTGACGCCGAGTATTATTGCCAGCTCTGATCTTAGAGAGTATCCTGTTGATCCCACCTGGAAGTCTCTTGATATCAGCCCTCTGTCTGCAAGAGGCCTTGTTACACCTACATCAGCACCTATGGAATCAGCAAATTCTCTCACCAGTTTTAGATCTCCCTTTGTTCCATTTCCCGCTATGACTGTCCTCTTTGATTTAGTGAGATCTAAAAATTCTGATATCCTCCTCTCCCTCACCTTGACCCTATCGATTATTCCATCAATATCTGGTTTGATCTCAAGTATTTCCCCTCTTCTGTTATCCATGAAAAAAGTTCTGAATGTTCCAGGTCTCACAGTAGCCATCTGAGGTCTGCTTTTCTCGCAGACTATCTCAGCTATTATCTTCCCCCCATAGGCAGGAACTCCGGAGACCAGGAGATTATTTTCATCAATCTGGAGTGAAACTGCATTAGCAGTAAGTCCTGTTTTAACCCTAGCCGCAAGTCTCCCTGCAATATCTCTACCATATGGTGTAGCACCAATGAGGAGAATCTCAGGAATCCTTTCATTTATTATGCTCCATAGTGCTTGTATGTACAAATCGGTGGAATAGCTGTCAAGCCTTCCATCATTCATATGGATAACATAGTCAGCTCCATGATCAATTATACTCCTCAATCCTTTCTCTTCCATTGTGCCGAGTAATAGACCAGTGACAGGCATTGAACTTCTATCAGAGAGTTCTCTTGCTTTTCCCAATACCTCCAGGGAAGTATCTTCTATTTCATTTCCCTTCTTCTCGAGAAAAACCCAAATGCCCTTCTCACTCATCTCACTCTCTCCTCCAGATACTCTGCCAGTTCCTTTACATTTATACCTGCTGAGTTCACCTTGCTGCTGTCATTGAGATTCATGTTGCATATGGGGCAAGCAGTGAGTACAGTATCGGCACCAGTATCTTTCGCCTGGAGGATTCTGAAATCTGAAAGCCTCTTTCCCTCAAAATCCATGAACATTCTATTGCCACCTCCACCGCAGCATATGCTATCTTTACCTGAATCCTCCATCTCGGCAATCTCAACCTTTGGCATGAAGGATAGCGTCTCCCTTAAATCCTTGTAACCGTCTCCGTATCTTGAAAGATAGCATGGATCATGAATGGTAATTTTTCCCCTGGCTTCTTCATTTAGTTTTATCTTGCCTTCTTTAATGAGCTGGTTAATAAATTCAGAGTAATGCATCACTTCAATATCAAGCCCCATTTTCCTGTAAGTTGAAATGAACATATTGCCGCAGTGCGGTGAGAATGCAACAATTTTCTTCGCCCCAGTACTTTCGAACTGCTTAATATTGTCATGGACAAGTTCCTCAAGATACCCATTCTCTCCCGCATTTCTTACCGGTTCTCCGCAGCATCTCTCTTCATTCCCGAGGATCCCAAAATTTATTCCTGCTTTCTTCATAAGATTTGCGAGTGACTTCAGCGACCTGTGCAGATCCTTGTTGTAAGAGGCATCGCAGCCTATGTACAATAATACATCAACACCTTCATTTGCATTTTTAATATCCATTCCCTCAGCCCATTTTGCCCTCTCACTCTTCTTTCCTCCCCAGGGGTTGCCATTCTCATATATATCCCATACGATTCTCTCAACTTTCTCAGGTGCTCTCCTCTCCTCAAATTCCAGTTGCCGCAGCCCAAGGATGACATTGACTATCTTTACCCCTCTTGGACAGCTTTCTTCGCAGAGCTTGCAGGTGGAACAGTTCCAGATGTTCGGAGTTATATCAAGCCCTATCTGTGCATGCCTCATCATATTCCTGGCGTCTATTGGTTCTCCCCCCATGTATCCTATTGGGCATGTTGCGGTGCAGGCTCCACACTGGAAACACTCCATTCCATCAAATCCAGTCAGGTTAACAATTTTCTCCCATCTTGCATCGTCTATCTCTAACGTTTAGATCCCCCCTTCAGTTTTTCAGCCGTTGATTTGATCTCTTCCTCTGGAAGACTCTTAATCAGGGCATCCATCTCCCTGATCTTGGAAGCAAATCTGTTTCCTTCTGCGGCACTGACCCACCAGAGCTGCAACCTGTCAGGATTGACATTCTTTGCAGATAGGTATTTCTTCCATCTTTCAACTCTCTTTTCCGTATGAACATTGGCATCAATGTAATGACAGTCATTGATGTGGCAGCCAGTTACAAGCACTGCGCCTGGATTCTTGCTGAATGCATACATTACAAGTTTCTGAGATATCCTGCTGGAGCACATAGTTCTTATCACCCTGGCACTTGTAGGATACTGGATCTTTGAGATTCCAGCCTGGTCTGCTCCAGCATAGGAACACCAGTTGCAAGCGAATACTATCAGTTTCTCCTCAGGCTTTTCTGCAGTGGCAGCATCAATCTGTGTCATTATCTGGTTATCGTTGAAATTTGGCATTGTTATTGCACCCTCTATGTTGCATTCAGCCACGCAGTTCCCACAACCCATGCAAGCAGCCGGAACAAGCTGTATCCATTTCCCCCTCTCACCCTTGATTGCTCCATAGGGGCACACATCAGCGCATCTCAGGCATTTAACGCATTTGCTCTGGTCTATTTGCGGTATGATCGGTTCCTTTGAAATTTTTCCCCTGAATAGGAGTTTTGCAGCCTTTGTGGCAGTTGCATATCCTTGTGATATTGATTCCTTGACATCCTTCGGCCCCTGGACAGTTCCGGCAAGATAAACACCCTGGACTGCAGCCTCAACTGGACCTAGTTTAGGATGTGACTCTAGAAGGAAACCTTCAAGGTCTCTTGAAAGCTTGAGCTGGGTGAATATATCCTCATCCCTCGGGATAAGGCCTATATTCAGGACAATATGATCAACAGGTGCCTTTACCTTTGCGTTTGATAATCTATCAACGAGCTCAACGCTCTTTCCATCAAACGATATTGCCTTTTCCGGATCCAGGTTCTGGTCATACCTGAAGAACTGCACACCCTTTGCAGCAGCTTCGTGATACAGCTCCTCTGCATTCCTCTCATATGCCCTGATATCCTTGAACAGTACCCTTACCTGCTTTCCCTTTTCCCTCAGTTCAATGGCCTGCTGGAGCATTGTGGAGCAGCAGAACCTTGAGCACCCTTTCTCCGAATTCCTTGAACCAACGCATGATATGATTGCAAACTTGTCACCCTCCACCTGGGAATAGTTCTTTTCCAGGTCCATCGAGGTCAGCACTCTTGGATCATTTCCATAGTTGTATTCCTTTGGGACATAAGGTTCAGCCCCCGTGGCAACTATTATGGCTCCTGCATCTATGGTGGAATCATCGGAAAGTGTGAGATGGAAATTGCCTACAAATCCTTCTATTTTCTTTACTGTTCTTGAAAGATGTATGTTCACTCTTGATGATTTCAGTTCTTTCTCAAGTTTTTCCCTTAGTGTTTTTGCATCGTCCTTGGTGGGTGCTATTCTGTCGAGTTCGTTGAGAAGACCACCAAGCCTGCTTTCCTTCTCTATCAGATCAACCTCAATTCCTGAATTTGAAAGGGCAGTTGCTGCTGCCATGCCTGCAGGACCGCCCCCAATCACAACACCCCTCTTCACAACAGGAAATTCAATATCCTCTAGAGGTTCAAGTTTCCTTGACTTTGAAATTGCCATGTTCACAATGTCAACGGCCTTTTCAGTTGCCTTCTCTTTCTCCTTCTTATGAACCCATGAGTCCATGTTCCTCACATTAGCCATCTCAAAGAGGTACGGGTTCAATCCGGCCCTTGAACAAACCCTTTGAAATGTGACTCCGTGAGTCTTGGGAGAACATGCTCCTATAACAACCCTGTTGAGGTTCTTCTCCCTTATCTTGCTTACAATTGCATCCTGCGAGCTCCCTGAACAGGTGAATTTATTCTCCTCAACGTAAACCACATTGGGCTGGTTCTTGACCTTCTCTGCAACCATCTTAACATCTACAGTGCCTGCAATGTTTGAACCACAGTCACAGAGGAAAACTCCAATTCTTGGTTCACCTGAAGTATCGAGAGGAGGAGCCTCAGGTTCCTCAATCCATTCCCTGTTTCTCACATACTTGAGGGCCTGTGCAGCTGCAGCCGCGGCCTCTGTAACACTGTCCGGTATATCCTTGGGACCGGATGCACATCCTGCCACATATATACCCTTTCTTGTAGTGGAAACTGGATCATTCATCTCATTCTTGAAGAATCCATCTTTTGATAGTTCAATTCCAAGAATTCTGGCAAGATTCTCTGTACCCTTGGCAGGTATGGAAGCAACAGCAAGGACCACAAGATCATAATCCTCTTCCCTGAGCTGATTGTCTTCACTTGCATACCTTACAGAAATGCGGTCACCCTTCCTTCTCACAGATGCTGGTCTAGCCCTCAGATAACGGACATCCTTCTGTGATCTTGAATAGAATTCATCAAAGCCCTTACCGTATGCCCTTATATCCATATAAAGCACCGATACATCCTCTATGCCATGGTCAACAAGCTGAGTAGCTTCCTTTATGGAATACATGCAGCAAGTCCTTGAACAGTAAGGGACATACCTTACATCCCTTGAACCTGCACACAGCACGAATAGAACCTTTTCAGGGTGCTTCCCATTGGAGGGCTTGACTATCTCTCCGTCTGTTGGTCCGGCTGCATTAAGCATCCTTTCAAGCTCATAGGAAGTCACTATATCAGGATCTGTGGTGTAACCGAATTCCTTCAGTAAAGAGGCATTGAAAAGGTCAAATCCGGTTGAAACTATTATTGATACCACATTTTCTTTTATTATTTGCGGTTTCATGTTGAAATCTATTGCATCTGGGCCGCAGGCATCAGTGCACCTCCCACAGGGGAGATAATTAGGTGGATCATTCAGGCAGCTTTCAATATCTATTGCATAGGGTCCTGGTTCAGCCTGTGAAAATGGTGTATATATTGCCTTCCTTGCACCTATTCCTGCATCGAATTCATTTTTCAGGACCTGAGGACATGCCTGAACACATAGATCACACCGTGTGCAGCTATCATTTACAAACCGTGGCTTCTGGTAGATAGTTACCTGAAAATTGCCTTCATCACCTTTAACTTCTGTTACCTCTGCAAGCGTCAGCACCTTTATGTTCGGATTGTGCGTGACATCGCTCATCTTTGGCGCTTCTATACATATGGAACAGTCCATTGTAGGAAAATTCTTGTCAAGCGCTGCCATCTTTCCCCCAATTGATGCCGTTTTTTCAACAAGAATGACCTCAGTCCCTGCATCAGCCAGGTCCAGAGATGCCTGAATTCCTGCAATTCCGCCCCCGATGATGAGTACCTTATCTGCCAAAAGCCTCCCCCCTTTCGTATCCCGCTTCAAAACATTTGATATTCAAATCCGCATAATTAGGGAATCTCCTGGAAATGACCCTCATGCCGGACTCGGGGGAAAAGAATCTTGTGAGCCCTGCAAAAGCACCCATCATCACCATATTAGTACCCTTTGGATTCTTGAGCGATTTAGCTATTTCCATTGCAGGAACCTCAAGCGTCCTTGACTTCAGATCATCAGGTACTGAAACCAGCTCCTTCTCCACAAGTACCTTTGAAGATTCATGTATGTTCTTGAAATTTGAATCAAAACCTTCCTGCGAAAGTGTTATCAGGAAATCTATTGTTTCTGGCAAAGGATAATCAGGTTCTTCATCAGATATTACAAGATCTGCCTTTGACCATCCTCCTGTCACGTACGGGCTGTATTCCTCAGTCATTATAACAAATTTCCCATCCTCAACTTCTGCCTCCCCTATGAGCTTGGCAAGGGTAATGATGCCCTGCCCACCGATTCCATACATTCGAACTCCTGTTCTCATTTTTTCATCTCCTTCAAGCTGTTTATGAGTTCCGCCTCACGCATCAGGTATGACGGTTTTTTCCTGTTAACAAATTCCCCGAGAACTATTTCCTTGCCGTGATGAGGGTCTATCCAGATATCTTCAAGATTTGCCTTGTCATTAACAGTGGAATACTTTCTGTAGAATTCCATTTCAGCAAACCCGTCGACAAAACCGTTCATTTTTCCAAAATTAGGGGGACACGGGGAAAGAACCTCAATGAACGAAAAACCTTTTACATCGAGTGCTTTCTGAATCGATTTTGTGAACTGCCTTGGATGCATGACAGTCCATCTTGCAACGAAAGAAGCCCCAAGGGCAGCGGCAATGTAAGGAAGATTGAAGGATGACTCTATGTTACCGTATGGAGTTGAAGCAGATTTTGAGGATGTTGGGGTGGTAGATCCGTGCTGTCCTCCTGTCATTCCATAATTGAAATTATTAACGCAAATTACGGTAAGATCCATATTCCTCCTGGCAGCGTGGATGAAATGGTTGCCTCCAATGTTGAACAGATCACCATCCCCACTTATGACCGTAACCTTGAGCGAAGGATTTGCGATCTTCATACCTGTTGCAAAGGCTATGGCCCTGCCGTGTGTTGTGTGATAAGTGTCCAGATTGGTGTATCCCGGAAGCCTTGCGGTGCATCCTATTCCTGATACCAGAACGTTATCCTCTATCCTTGCGCTAGATTTCTCAATCGCATTCAGATAGCTCTGAAGAACAATCCCTAAGCCGCATCCCGGGCACCATATATGCGGAAAACGCTCATCCCTCAGCAATTCATGCTTTGGATGCGCTGTCTCAACTGTCATGGGTTCGCCTCCTCTATCCTTTTCAGAATTACCCTGTAATCAGGTATTTCTCCAGGAGGGAAATGAATTTCAAGGGTTTCTCTGCAACCGTACTCCCTCACAGGATGAGAATACTGTCCATAGTTTATTTCAGGAACAATAAACATCTTAATTCTTTCGCCCAGTTTCCTGATCCTCATTTCCGGGAAAGGCCACAGTGTTATTGGCCTGAATAGACCTACCTTCCTCCCATTTCTTCTTGCTATTTTTGTTGCATACTTTGCAGCTCTGGAAGTTATTCCGTATGCAACTATGACAATTTCTGCATCATCCGTTTCATACTCTTCATATTTTATTATCTTATCCTCATTGTTCTTTATTTTGCCAATTAGATGTTCAACCATTGCCTTCTCAATTGAGGCTTCATTGGACGGATAACCCCTCTCATCATGGGTAAGACTATCCACATTTCCTCTGAAACCTGTCCCAGGGATGAACATTGGAGTAAAATCACTGGAAAAATCGAAAACATTGCTGTCTTCTTCCTTCTTCTTTCTTATCAGTCTCTGGACAACCGTGTATTCCTCCGCTGGTTTTACAATGAGCGACTCTGATAGATGGCCTATCACCTGGTCAGAAGCTATAATAACCGGCTGCCTGTACATTTCGGCTGAGTTGAAAGCCTCAATTGCAAGATCAAATGACTCCTGAACACTGTTGGGTGCATATGTGATTGGAGCATAGTCTCCATGTGAGCCCCATCTTGCCTGCATAACATCCCCCTGCCCAACCCTAGTAGGAATTCCGGTGGAAGGTCCTGCTCTCATCTCGTCCAGAACTACAGTTGGTGTTTCGGTTACAATTCCGAGACCAAGGTTTTCCTGCATCAATGAGAATCCAGGACCGGAGGTTGCAGTCATGCTTTTGAGCCCGGCATTGGAAGCACCTACTATAGCAGCCATACTTCCTATCTCATCCTCCATTTCTATGAAATGACCTCCTATTTCCGGAAGTCTTCTGCTCATTCTCTCGAGAACTTCGCTCGAAGGCGTGATAGGGTAACCAGCAAAGAATCTGCATCCTGCCATTATGGCTCCCTCCGCAGACGCGAAATTTCCATCCACAAAATATTTTCCCGGTGCAAGGGTGCCGGTCATATTTTCACCTCCGTTATGAATATTGCAAAGTCAGGGCAGATGGTCTGGCACATTCCACACGCAACGCAGGAATCCTCCTTCCCCTTCTTTACCATGACAGGATGGTAGCCATGACTATTTGTCTTCTCAGACCTGTCAAGCACTTCCTTAGGGCAGTAATTTATGCAGTAGTTGCACTCTTTGCATCTTTCCTCTATTATGTGCACTTCCCCCCTGGAACTTTTAAAATTTTGAAGGTTCAAAGGTTTCCGCCATATTTCCATCTGGCTCTCAGAAAGAATAGGTGGTTTAATCATAATAATTACCTTGTTATAATGATGATTATTCGAATATTAGTATAAAAGAGTTCTGTTAAATATGCCAAATTTTTTTAAAGGAGGTAAATATCATTTAGATTATGAGGTTTTTACAATTTATTAATCATGTCTGGCAGTCTTGATTAAAAAAGTTTTATCCTTAAGAAAATTGATTTTTTCTATCTAAATAAATTTAGGGTGATTAATTTAACATCTTATTTCTCTGCGGACTTGAAAAAGAAATGATTTCAAATAAATACTAAAAGAGGAAAAAGGAAAAAAAATTAATCCCTGTATCTTGCCAGTAAATACGCAAGAACAAAAGGAACAATCATCCATAGAAATCCAGCTACAGCCAATGCAATGTCTGTTATACCATAGCTTGATGGATTTATAGATATGCCTCCAAAGGAGCCAAGTTTACCGGTTATGAGTGACTGAACAAGATTGGAATATCCAGCCGGACTGATGTAGTCAAAGAGTATGTTCAGTGTCACATAAGAAGAACTTGAGGAGGATATTCCAAGCGCAGATATCACCGCTATTGGAATTATGCTCCAGAAGAGATCCATCACAACAAATATACCTATTGCCGCACCGAGAAGCGCACCCTGCGATTTAACAACATGAGAAATCAGGTAAACGAGAGCGATGAATGCAACTCCCTCCACAAGGTATGTCCATATCAGGTCAACAATGAACAAAGGAGCAAAATACATATGAAGATAGTGGTTGTAGATTAGGTCAGTAACAATCATAGCAAGCGATCCTGCGATAAATATTGCAAGTGCGTTTGAAATGAACCTCGTTGTTATAAGTTCTCCCCTTGTTACCGGTCTCTTCAGCACTGACTCCAGAACTCCGCTAGTCCTGTCTTTGCCATATGTTAAATACGCCACGAATATTGCAAGTATTGGGATGAATAGCCCAAGTATGGACGCTGCCCCGGAAAAAACAAGACTCTGAAGCCTACTCTGTGTAATCGGTGTATAAATTGACAGCCTGAACAAATCCATGAAAGGTGTGTATTTCCCAACACCAGTATTGATCAACATAATTTTTCCATTGGATCCCATAACACTTACAATGAAGCTCATGTTCCTGTCCCCTGAAGTTATTGGCGGATATATTTTTGCAATGCTTACTGATGACATATTGTAGTAATAAGTGTAATTGGCATTATCTGATAACTGAGAGGAACTGCTGGTTGCCCTGACTATAATACTGATCTGAGGAGAGCTACTACCATTATGACCAATATAAAAGACCATGAATCCGAAATTGCTTCTGTTTGTGGGGCTCACTATGTCTGGAATCACCTCTAACCCTGAAGAATATGCTGTTGAATTAATTGTGTACTGGGATGTAGGTGTTGTAATTCTATTTCCGAATTGCC
>CAZIOW010000025.1:0-3045 GCA_964541025.1 uncultured Thermoplasmatales archaeon | reverse complement strand
ACGGAAATTTGTGCTGACTTATCTACAGGAAAAGTGGCGTTTGCATAGCCGCTTGAGGATGAGACTGAAGTATAATCAGTTCCGTTATACTGGTAATAAACATTCACTCTGGGTACTGGATTTCCATAGGAGTCGTGTGCATATCCAACCATTGTGAGTTCATTTCCATTCAGATAGTATCCATAGGATACATATGGTGAAGATGATACACCACCAGAACTTGATGTGGATGCGCTTTCATATGCCAGAAGGGCAGAAAGCCCAACTATTGCTATCATCATTATGATGACAAATTTGCTTGTCATTGTTCTTCTAATTTCATATACTATAGGTTTCATTGTTTCTCACCTATCAATCCAAAGAAATATTCCTCTAACGATTCTCCGACTGGCTCAAATTTCTTTACTGTCAGGCCTTTTATGACCAACTCCTTTAGAATTACCGGAATATCCTTATCAGGGACTGAGAGGTCCCTCAGTATTATTTCGCCATCATTCTTTTCAAATGATCCAAATTGCGCTAATGTTTCATTAAGAATTTTTTCAGAGGGGTCTTGATCTACAATTTCAATGTGTACAACAGTTTTCCCAAGATTCTTGAGATCAGATCTGCTAAGCATCTTTATCAATTTTCCATGATGAATTATGGCAACCCTGTCTGCAAGGCTTTCAATTTCGCTTAGAATGTGCGAGGATAGCATTATTCCTTTACCCTGTTTCTTTAGGTCCAGTATCAGATTCCTGACAAATTTGACGCCTTCGGGATCCAGACCATTCAATGTTTCATCGAACAGGACATTTTGGGGGTCACTAATGAGTGATTCAGCGATTGCGAATCTCTTTTTCATACCCTGGGAGTATTCCCTCAATTTCTTGTTGAGGTCGTGTGAAAGGCCTACAGATTCTAGCAAATCCATTATCCTCTTATTCATATCTCCCTTTGGTTCGTAAAATCCTGCAAAATATTTCATAAGGGGGAGGGGTTTAGCGTTAGGTTCGAAATTTGGCAGCTCTGGAATCCAACCCACATCGTGGGTGGCCTTGACCTTTTCCTTCACAACATCAAAACCATCGACCTTGATTGTGCCCGATGTCGGAAGAAGTATTCCAGCAATCATTCTTATAGTAGTTGTTTTCCCTGCCCCGTTCAGTCCAACAAGGCCAAGAACTTCGCCGTCATTAATTCTGAGATTGAGTTCATCAACCGCCGGAGGCGAATTTCTTACGTACCTTTTTGTTACATTATCTATTTCTATCATTATATCGTTTCCTCCGCATTTAAATTTCGGAACGATGGTGCATAAGGATAAATAATTTATGGTGCAAGTTTAAAAGAACAGTTAATATGATTAATGAAAATAAATCAACACTGCGAAAATAATTAGTTTGCCGCTAAGGTAATTTTTAATAAAAATATTTCTTCTAAATAATTATTTTTTAAAAGAAATTTCTCTAATTAGCATTTTACTATGAAAATAGAAAGTTCTAAATGGATTCAAAAGATAATATTATCATGAGTAATAAGTCTAATTTAGAAGAATTTAAGAGAAGAACTCAAAAATCAATGCAGATGTATAATGAGGCCAAAGAATTTATTCCTTACGGAGTGAATAGCAATTACAGATATATCGATCCTTCACCAGTATATTTTAAATCAGGGAAGGGTTCAAAGCTGTATGATATCGATGGAAATGAATATATAGATTTCAATATGGCATTCGGAGCCTTAACCATCGGACATTCTCATCCCAAGCTTTTGAGTGGACTCAAGGAAAGACTTGAATCCGGCACTATATTAGGTTTTGAATATGAAGGCTCTTTGGCCCTCGCCAAAGTGATCTCAAAAATTTACGGAACGGATATGGTTAGATTCTCATCAACCGGAGGAGAGGCCACACAGGCGGCCGTTAGAATTGCAAGAGGATTTACAGGTAAAAAGAAGATTCTAAAATTTGAAGGGTGCTATCATGGTTCTCATGATACATTGCTTGTAAGCGTAAAACCATCTATAGGAAAAGGCGGATACTATAAACATCCTGTACCAGTTCTTGCTGGTACGGGAGTTGCAGCTTCAACGGCTGAAGATGTTGTAATAGCACCATTCAACGATATTGAAGCAGTTACAAAAATAATTGAGAAAAATTACAATGAAATTGCGGGAATAATCCTTGAGCCTGTTCCGATGAATATGGGACTAGTCCCTCCAACGAAAGGATTCCTTGAAACACTGAGAAAACTTAGCGATGAATATAACATAGTTCTGATATTCGATGAAATAAAAACTGGAAGTAAGCATTATGGTGGTGCTTCTGAATATTATAAGGTGAAACCCGATCTTATGACACTTGGAAAGGCAATAGCTGGAGGATATCCGCTATCTGTGGTAGGGGGGAAGAAAGAGGTTATGTCAGTTCTTGGTCCTGGCAAAACACCGCATGCAGGTACATTCAATTCAAATCCGCTTTCAATAGATGCGGCACTGATAACACTTAAAAATATCCTGTTAGAAAAAGAAATAAAGAAGGCAGAAGAAATGAGCAAGGAAATTGCTAAAGGATATACAGATATTATAAAAGATTACAAAATTCCTATGAATGTCAATTACTGGGCAATATCCGGTTCTCTGTATTTTGGAATTAACAGTGTAAATAACTGGAGAGATTTTCTAAAAACTAACGTATCACTCTGGTATGAATATCTCTACGGGATGATGAATAGGGGAGTAATTCCCGCAGCGCCGGGGCCAGACGAGCAATGGACAGTATCAACAGTTCATAAAATTGAGGAAGTAAACAAGAATATGGAAGCATTCAAAGAAATTTCAGAATCGCTCAAGAATGTGAAATCAGAAGTTGAAATAGGAGATGCTGAATAAAATTATTTTTTTATCTTTTCTTTTCCTCCGGAAGCTTATACCAGGGAACAGAATCACCTAATTTGGCACGCATTTTCCATTTCAATGATTTTTTACTGTTTTCAGCTGCATCAATTATTTTCTGAATCTTCACAGATATTTTGGCCTTCTCATCCTCGTCCATGCTGAGGG
>CAZIOW010000024.1:0-20080 GCA_964541025.1 uncultured Thermoplasmatales archaeon | reverse complement strand
GACGTAACTTGCCAGTGAGTTGAGAAAGCTTACTGACAAATCCTTCCAGTTCCCTCACCTTTGAGAGGAACACAAAGAATTCCTGCGGATATTCGTATGGGTGGCCAACCTTACCATCGTTCTCTTCCTCCAGATCATCCCTCCATGAATCAATGAAGGATGTATCCAGGGGCACATCAATTCTCTTTACTAAGGATGGATTGTACTTGCTCCAAACCCTTTTATCTTTCCTTTTATCTTTTCAAGGAAGGTGTTTGTGTTTGTCATAGAGCATCAAACACCTCTCTCAAAATACAATCTTAAAACTTTTCAAATAGGACTCCGCGATTGCTTAACACGCTTTAGAAAATGGATTATTTTTTATTCTAGAGGAGCAATATTTTCTTTACAATATCTAGGTATTTTGGATCTATATAATAATATGTGTACTTCCATTCCTCTCTTTTCTTAATTATACCTGTTGAGTAGAGCTTATGAAGGTTGCTTGTAACAGTTGGCTGTGCCATACCAGTTGCTGGAACAAGCTCACACGTGCATAATTCTCCATACTTTAGTAAAGCATCAAGTATGGCCAGCCTCAGCTTGTTGGAAAACGCACTCATAAGAGACTCAAGATTCTGGTATTTTCCTATATCTATAGGTTCGATATTCTTAATTTTGCAACTTTCATCCGCCATCCTAATCTTATTAACATTATCATTCATTGGTTGAAATATCTTTTCAGGTTTTAATTTCATATGAGTAACTTATGCCTATTCCACTCTTAATAAGCATCACGGCCGTTGGTGAATATTTTGACATTGTAAGGGAAATTGCATCCTCAAGTTGTTTCTGGTTGACCTCTGCCCGTATTGTATAAAAAATATTGATATTTTTGAAAATTTTTGGTGGCACCTCGTTCTGGATACCTTCAGCCTCCGCATTCATTTCCTTAATCTCAACATGCATCTTATTCAGAATTGAAACTATGCTCATTGAAGTGCAGGCAGCAAGTGTTGTTAAAAGATATTCAAGCGGCCTCGGGGCATATTCTCCATTGCCATCTATTTCTATTTTTCTTTCTCCAATATTGCCTTCAAATTTTAGAGATCCTTTGTAATTAACCTTCGATTTCATTCAATCAACCTTCTTCCATCATGATCCATTTTTTATATATATGACATGAGATCAAAGATTGAAACCCGTTTTTGTTTTGAATTCAATTTTATACTGGTCTGTCCCAATAATACTTCTTGATATTTCTTTAACCTTTCCTATCTCTGGAAATTTTATCGCGTCCCACAGGCAACCAATCTGGCAATTATTGCAACCCACCATACAGTTGTCTGGAGAGAGTACAACTGCCTTCTTATTTTTAATGTCGTACCCAAAAACATTCCTCTTCTCAGAACAGGTGACTACGCACATACCACATCCCGTGCATTTGCTTGTATCTATTTCTGGGTGCCATTCTATTTCTGACCTTTTAATTCCATGCCAGTACTCAAAGGTGGATGTCATTTTTCATTACCTCCTATTTCGTGGTCTGGAAATTTCAGGAGCCTATCACTGAGCTCCTTTTTTATATTGGTAAAAAGTTTATAATTTTTAATAATGCCAGAAACATAATTTTTGGGATCGTCGGGGAAAGTTATTGCATCTTCAGGACATAGCTTTCCACAGGAAGTGCATCCTATCACGCAATTTCCTGGACTCAGAACGTTTGGAATTTTTTCATCTTCATTCCAGTTGAAAACATTGTTGCCGCAAGTCATCAGGCACATCCCACATCCTGAACATGCATCTTTATTAATTTGAGGGAACCATTCAAACAAATTTCTGTCAAGTCCATGCCATGTTTTTTTATTCATTATAGGTCATTTCTGTTATCATATTATTAAATTTAAATATTATGATAAGACAAATGTATCTTCCAGATTGCTTTAATATTCTAATAGTAGAAAATTCAGGAGAGTTTATCCACTGAGTTTTAATATCTGTTCAATGATGCATAGAGTGTGCCCTCAATGTGGGTCCGAGAATATTGATTTTGAAACTGGCTTTATAACTGGAAAATATAAGTGTAATGATTGTGGATATGTAGGTTCAATAATATTTGAATTTAATGATGAGAATTATAAAAAATTCCTGGATGAATTGAAAGAAAATAAAAAGTAATATTTATATAATTATTTTATTAATTATTTAAATTGTTCGGCAAATTCTTAAATACAAATTTCCTATAGTCGATTTATGAACATTCCATTCAATTCGTTAGCCCTTCAGATAGGTGTAGGACAGGAAGCTTTGATTTTCTTGGTTGCAATTATAATCCTTGCTTTCCTTTTCTATTCAATAAAAATAGTCAGAGAGTACCAAAGGATTGTCGTGTTCAGGTTCGGGAGGGCTCTAGCTGAGAAGGGGCCCGGAATAGTTTTCATATACCCCATCATAGATGTTCCGGTGAGAGTTGACCTGAGGGAAAGATTCCTCACAATACCCCATCAAACATGTATAACGAAAGATAATGCACCTGTGGATATAGATTTCATAATCTACTTCAAAGTCATAAATGCATCTGATTCCGTCATTCAGGTTCAGAACTTTGAAGGTGCAGCAATGGGTATTGCAACCACAACGCTAAGGGCTGTCATTGGAGATATAGCCCTTGATGAGGTTCTCTCAAAGAGAGAGAATATAAATGCAATATTAAGGACTAAACTGGATGAAGTCACAACCAGATGGGGAGTAAAAATAACAAATGTGGAAATAAGGGAGATACTGCCTCCAAAGAATGTGCAGGATGCAATGATACTCCAGATGAGCGCAGAAAGATCAAGAAGGGCTGTGGTTACTGAAGCAGAAGGTAAGAAGCAGGCAACTGTAACTGTGGCAGAAGGAGATAAACAGTCAAATATATTGAGGGCAGAGGGAGACAGGCAGGCAGCCATCCTGAGAGCAGAAGGTTTCGCACTAGCACTGACAACAATATACAATGCGGCTAAGGAGATCGATCAGAAGACACTTGCATTACAGTATCTTGATATGCTGAAGAATCTTGGTTCATCATCATCAACAAAATACATAATACCAATGGAATTCACAGAAATGCTTAGACCATTCACTGAAACATTGAAGAACGCAGCAAATTCAAATAATAAGTAAATAATATACCTTTGATGAGCAATAGATCAGAACTAACAATAATGCAGAAATATGGGTACAGAACATTCATAATACTTATACTTTTATTTATTTTTGCAACTTTCCTTCTTGTTGAATATCTGATAACAGGACAGGATCATCCTACTTTACTTGTTCTTGCAATTTTATTCTACATTATACTCCTCATTCTTGGTATAGGATTTTCACTTACAAATGTGAAGAAAATAAACAAGAAATATTTCCAGACCGATACCTTAGTAGGACAGAAGGGTAGAGTGACGAGGGGAGTAAAGGCTGGTGAGAAGGGAACAGCTCAGGTTGCAAATGAGGAGTGGAGCTTCATTTGCGATTCAGATACATTCGACAATGAGCTTATAGAGGTGACTGGAGTACTGGATGATAAGGTAACACTGAAGATCAAGAAACTTTCCTGACAATCAAGATACCATTATCATATTTCAATACCTCAATTTCTTCTCCTTTCTTTATTTCCTCTTCAGATTTAGCGGTCCATTCTTCTGAAAGAACATTTACCACACCTTCCTTTCCAGGAATTATATCTGTTACCGCAACCCCCTTTTTTCCTATATATCTATCTACACCTACCTTTGGTGGCTTTTTCATGACAGCTTTTCTCAATCCAATTAGATATAAAGCACCTATGGGTATAACCGTTGCCTCGAATGCTATCAATGCATAATTTGAACTATTGAGATACGGAACATTTGAAGAATAGGTCACCCCAAGTATCATCATAAAGCTCCCCCCTATCACCATTGCAACTCCAGATAACATTGCCAGGCCATGTCCTAGCTTTATTTCAAGGAATATCATCGCGATGCCAATTATAATCAAGAGGTAGGCAACAGGTTGGTAACTTATCATGCCTGATCCCCAGAAACCAATTGCTAGAGAGATGACTCCAGCTATGCTTAATACTATAGAACCGTGATAAATATCCAGTAAAATTGCAATAGCTCCGATCAGAATGAAGAAAGTAGCAACAGTGGAATTAGAAATGAATGATTCGAACTGTTGCAATAAATTTTCAGTGAATTCAACTTTTGGCAAATTCTGATAATTGAGTTTTATTAAAAGGGATGTCATATTGTCTGTTATCCCGTTAATTAATCCCAATGAAAAAGCCTGTGACGCTGTATACGCGGTATTATTTTCCACCATTGGAATAACAGCAGAAACATTTCTTCCATGCATCTGGGCTAAGGATTCCATATATGCTAGGGAAGCATTTGTCACGTGTTGTTCTTCAAGCTGAGTACCTCCTATTATGTAGGGTTTAGAAGGCCCAATAAAACTCCCATTTCCCATATATATATTATTCGAAGCCATTGCAATATACGAACCTGCTGATGCTGCCATGTCCCCGGGAGGGACGTATGTTGTAACATTTACAGATCTTTCAGCACTAACAGTGAAATTTATGATGGCAAATGCATTATCAAGATATCCACCTGGAGTATTCATTATAATAAGGACCGGATCCCCATTGCTGATAGCAAAATTATAAGCTGATTGGAAATAATCCTGTGCGCCAGGATCGACCTGATAATTGAAATTGATAACCACTAAAGACTTCTGATTACTTCCATGAATAGGTACGGTGAATAATGCAATCAAAAAAATTACTAAAAGTAACATTAGTTTTGAATTTTTCATGATATATTGATATAAACTGTGAAAATAAATATTACCGAAATTAATGTAAGTTGATTATTCTTAAATAAAAGAAAGGGATTTGTTATTATGACCGAAAAACCTGTAATTAATTTTGGTCTTGAAGGGATCTATGTAGACGAAAGCGCAATATCAAAAGTTGATGGACAGAATGGAAAGCTATGGTACAGAGGATATACCATAGAGGACCTATCTGAGCATTCAAATTTTGAAGAAGTCTCATATCTGTTGGTTTACGGAAAGCTCCCTAACAAGAAGGAATATGATGAATTTGTAAAGAAGATGAAGGACAGAAGGGAACTGCCTAAAGAGGTAATGGATATCATAAAGGCTATGGCCAAGGAGAGCCACCCGATGGATGTCATGAGAACTGCTGGTTCAATGCTTGCCATGTATGATAAGGATCTTAACAATAAGGAAAAGGATGCAACAATTGATAAGGTTATAACACTGATATCAAAGCTGGCCTCAATTGCAGCAGTGACGGGTAGATTCAGAAAGGGACTGAGTTATATTCCGCCTGACAAATCATTAGGACATTCTGCGAATTTCCTTTATATGCTCACGGGAAAGAAACCCACCCCAACTGAGGAGAAACTAATAGACCTCATGTTCATTCTCCACGCTGAGCATAGCACAAATGCTTCAACATTTTCAGTACTGGTAACAGCATCTACCCTCGCAGACATATATGCAGCAACCACAACAGGAATAGGAACTCTGAAAGGACCACTTCATGGCGGAGCAGATGAGGCAGCCCTGAAGATGATGTATGCCATAGGTGACCCGGCAAATACAGAGAAGTACATAGAAGAAGCATTGGAGGGAAAACAGAGAATAATGGGATTCGGGCACAGAGTTTACAAGGTGTACGATCCTAGGGCAAAGATTGTGAGAAAATACCTGGAGGAAAGGATGGGCCAGAACCCATCTGAAGAAGTCAGGAAACTTCTTGAGATTGCATTGAAAGCTGAGAAACTGATGATTGATAAGCTTGGAAAAACAAAGGGAATATGGCCAAACATTGATTTCTTCTCTGGCCCACTGTACAGATCTCTTGGAATAGAGGGAGAGATGTTCACACCAATATTCGTGGCCTCAAGGATGTCTGGATGGGGAGCACACGTAGTTGAATATTGGAACAATAACAAGCTATTCAGACCTCTTGAGTGGTACACAGGTCCTTTAGATGTACCATATGTTCCTATAGACAAGAGATAAATTTAGTGAAACATTTAATTACCTTTTTTTTATAACCTTTTTACTATGGCAATATATCACGGTAGGGGAAGAGTAAAGATCAGCGGTGGAGTTCTCAAAAGCAACAGACACAAGAAGAGATTCGAGCTTGGAAGGGAACCCACTAATACAGTGCTTGGGATAAATAAGAGAAAAGTCATTTATGGGATAGGAGGCAATGTTAAGCAGCTTCTTCTAAGTGCCAATATGGTAAATGTTGTTATTCCTGAGGAAAAGAAAACAAAGAGAGTCAAAATATTGAATGTGAAGGAAAACATTGCAGACCCTCACTTTGCTCAGAGAAATATAATCACAAAGGGAGCAATTCTTGAAACCGAGCTTGGTATGGCGAAGGTAACTTCAAGGCCCGGGCAGGACGGCCAGATAAACGCGGTACTGATCAAGAAATGAAAAGGGTTATCTGGGAAAGTTATTTTGACCGTTCCATTTCAAGAAAATACGGCAGAAGGGTGAGCAAGAGTTTCCCAAAAGAAAAGTTATTTGATATCTTGAATTCTTTAAATGTGAGTTACACTTTTCAGGAAGCCAAATATCCGAGGATTCCCTGGAAGATTGAGAAGAAAATTGAGGTTGAATGGGAAGAAAGCAAAGAAAAATTAATAAAGAAAATAGTGGAAAAAGCTTTCAGTGGTTCTTCAGGAAGTTCTCAATGATTTCGGAAAGATCTGGTTTTCCTATTTCCTGAAGTTCATATTTTACATTGACGAGGGGCTTGTTTATTTTCACAAGTCTTGTAAGGTCAATTGGTGTTCCTGAGACTACCAGATCTGCTGGAGTGCTGTTTATCGTTGCCTCTAGATCCTTCACCTGTTCTGGTGAGTATCCCATTGCAGGCAGATAGTTGTGAATCTGTTTGTATTTTTCATAGACTCCCTTTATTGTTCCCTTCGCATATTCCTTTGAATCCACGAGTTCAGAAGCCCCATATTTAATGGAAAACAGTACAGCAGCCCCATAAGCCATCTCTCCGTGTGTAAGTGTTGGCCCATCTTCTATTGCAAGAACCCTCTTTCCTCTAACAAGATTGGAATCTGTTGAGAAGAATGGTGAAGCAGCATCAACAACTATCGCCTTGGGATTGAATTTCCTTATATTTTCCCTCACAATATTTATATTATCTAATGAAGCTGTTTCTTCCTTATTTATGACTATTATATCTGCACTTCTAAGATTCACCTCTCCTGGGTGGTATTTGATTTCGTGACCTGCTCTATGCGGGTCCACAACAACTATTTGAAGATCGCTTTTATAGAATGGAAAATCATTATTGCCACCATCCCAGAGGATTATATCAGCTTCCTTCTCTGCTTCCCTTATAATGCCCTCGTAATCAACTCCTGCATAAACTACCACACCTCTCTTTATGTGCGGCTCGTATTCCTCTCTCTCCTCTATGGTGCATTTATTCTTATCGAGGTCTTCCATAGTGGCAAATCTCTGAACTCTCTGCTCAACAAGATTTCCATAGGGCATAGGATGCCTTATCACTGCAACTTTCTTACCCTTGCTCTTCAGGATATCAACTACTCGCCTTGTTGTCTGGGATTTCCCTGAGCCTGTTCTTACTGCACAAATCGATATAACAGGCTTCTTGCTCTTTATCTGTGTATCTTTCGGCCCAAGAAGCATGTAGTTTGCACCAGCAGCCATAACCTCAGAGGCCTTGTGCATAACATATTCGTGGCTCACATCAGAATATGAGAAAACTACTATGTCCACATTTTTTTCCTTAATGAGTTTTGTAAGGTCTTCCTCTGGATAGATTTGTATTCCCTTCGGGTATAGTTTGCCTGCTAACTCCTTCGGATACAGTCTTCCTTCTATATTGGGGATTTGTGTTGCAGTAAAAGCCACCACATTGTATTCCTCATTGTCTCTGAAGTACACATTAAAATTGTGGAAATCTCTTCCTGCGGCACCCATAATAAGTACATTTTTTACCATGGTACTCACCTACCTATATGGAGTAAAAAGATATAATCTTTCTACTTTTTCGGGATTCATCTTTTATATATATGATTTGTTCTATATTTTTTACTATATTAATATTCTCTCCCTTCAGAAATTTTATCCTATCAGAAAATGTTATTATCGCAACTTCATTAGATGATTGTGACGAAGCCAGAAGAATTCTTTCAGGGAGAGTTGAGCGATTCCTATCTTTACAAACAGCTGGCATCCAATGAAAAGAACAATAAGATCAGAGAGAAGCTGATTGAATTATCGGAGATTGAAAGGGGACATTCAGAATTCTGGGCATCTGTTATAAGGGAGGAGGGAGGCTCCCCTGTCCCCAGAATAAAGAAAGGTGGAATACTCTATTTGAAATTTCTGAAATCGCTGTTTGGGATATCGTTCATTATCAATTATCTGGAGAAGGGTGAAGTTAGGGCCATTGAAGATTACTCAAACTATCTTGCAAATAATGCTTCTGAAGAGAAAAGAACAAAAATTCAGCAGATTATTGATGATGAGAAGAACCATGAAGCATTGTTCATTCAGATGAGTGAAGAATTTTCCCTTGGTGCTGAAAAAACACACGATGCCATCTATGGGATGTCTGATGGGCTTATAGAAGTTCTTGCCGGAATTGCAGGGCTCACAAACGTACTGGCAAACAATATATTCATACTCATAGGTGGAATAATCTTTGCAATTTCTGGTATGATATCAATGACCATAGGAGCGTTCCTGTCTGAAAAGGCAAAAATACAGATCAGCAAAACAGAGGCTAGATATACTTCCCTGCACGCGGCTGGAAATACGGCCCTGTTCTATTTCATCGGAGCGATTTTCCCAATAGTTCCCTTCATATTCCTTCCAAAATATTTAGCCCTGCTGGTTGCCGTAGTACTGACCCTGACTGTTGACGCGATTGCTGCATCTGTGATTTCCGTGTCGTCCTGGGGTAATCTCAGGAGGGATGTTGCTGTTTCTGTACTCCTGGTGACCGTAGGATTCCTAACGACCTTTGGAATAGGCTTATTGGTCCACCACTTCGTAGGCAATATACTGTAATTCAACCAAAGCATTATTTTATCTTTTATACCTTCCCATTCTTGTGTCTTTACCGAGTATTTTATTCTCTATAATATCCATTATTTCCTTTTTAGTAAGTCCATCCTTTTCTATGGTCTGGACGGAAGTTGCGTAAAGCGTGAAATAGTATCTATGGTATCCATGACCTCTGGGAGGGCAGGGACCATTGTACCCAATCTTCCCGAAATCATTCTTGCCCTGGGTTATGCCATTGCTTAGTCTTCTTGACCTAACAAAATTCTCCACAAGACTTTTCATATCCGGTGGAATATTGTAAATCACCCAATGAACGAAGTTTCCAACTGGCGCATCGGGATCATCAACTATTAAAACAAGGCTTTCTGTTTTTGGTGGAATGCCCTCCCACGATATCTCGGGAGAATAATCCTCTGAATCGCAGGTGAACTTTTTTGGTATCTCCTCTCCTTCATCAAAATCCTTTATATTAAGCTTCATGATTAATTAATTAACATTAATATAGAAATATTTTGAAATGTTATTCTTTGTAATTCCCTCCCAGATTATATTTCCCCCGAATTTCCTCTGCTATCCTGATGAATTCATCCAGGCATTCTGGATTGGCCATTGATGCTATATTTAGAGATTTCTCAACTGGAAATCCCATAATTATCTTCTTAATAGGGACCTCCATTTTCTTTCCGTTGATAGTCCTCGGTATATCACTAACCTGAATTATATCGTCAGGGACATGTCTTGGAGAAAGATTCTTTCTGATGTTTTCCCTTATCTTTTCCTTGACCTCATTAAAATCATAACCGGATTTCAGGGATATGAAAAGCGGCATATAGTATTCCCCACCTGATAACTCTATACCTACGATCATGCTTTCCCTAACTTCATTCATTTCATCTACAACCCTGTAAATTTCCGCAGTACCTATCCTTATTCCTTTCCTTTTCAAAGTAGAATCTGACCGCCCCAGTATTATTGCAGTCCCTCTGGAGGTTATTATAATCCAGTCTCCATGTCTCCAAATACCCTGGTAAGTGGAAAAATATGTTTCCTTTAGCTTTTCCTTCTTGTCATCTCCCCATAGATAAATGGGCATTGAAGGCATGGGTTTTCTTATCACCAGTTCTCCCATCGAATCCAGAACGTCGTTACCATCTTCATCATATGAATGGATATCAGCCCCTAGATTGATGCATTGGAGTTCACCTTCATAAACAGGTGAGCATGGACAACCCCCAAGAAATGATGTGCAAACATCGGTTCCACCACTGATGGATGCAAGCCATACGTCCTTCTTAATGTAGTCATAAACATACCTGAATGCCTCAGGAGGCAACGGAGATCCTGTGGAACCTATTGCATACATATCCTTCAGGGCAAACTTTTCCTTGATTTTTAATGATTCCTTCATATTGAAGGTAAGGAAAGCGGCACTTACCCCGAAGAATGATATTTTCTCCTTCTCTGCTATGCTCCATAGTGAATAATTATCGGGGTGTGAGGCACTTCCATCGTATAACACGGCAGTTGCGCCTGTTGACATAGAGCTTGCAACAAGATTCCACATCATCCAGCCAGTTGTAGTGTACCAGAAAAACCTTTTCCCTTCGCTGAGATTATAATGCAACTTCAATAGCTTCAAATGCTCCAGCAGAATGCCTCCCTGGCTTTGGACTATTGCCTTTGGTATCCCGGTCGTGCCAGATGAATAAAGGATCCACAGAGGATGGCTGAATGGCAGTGATTCGAATTCAACTTTGTGATATGAATTAGTAGATGATTGAAAATCTATGAAATCTCCTCTCTCGCTTGCAAATCCTTCCTTATTGAGTAAAATAACTGCCTCTATGCTCTTAATCTTTTCAACAATATCCTTTAGAACTCCCATCCTGTCGAATTTTTTACCGTTGTAAGAATAACCATCTATCCCTATAAGCACCTTGGGGGATATCTGCTGGAACCTGTCAATTATGCCTTTGGACCCAAAATCAGGGGAAGAACTGGACCATATAGCTCCAAGTGAACTTGTGGCATATAGAGAGAATAAAGATTCAGGAATGTTTGGAAGGAATGAAGCTACCCTGTCTCCTTCCTTGACTCCGTAGTCCCTCAGAACTTTTCTCAGGGACCCTACCCTGTTAAACATTTCATCCCTTGAAATTTTAATTGAGATCCCTTTTTCATCTATGCCCAGAATTGGTATCTCCTGATTTGAAAGATTCATGATATTTTCTGCATAATTCAATTTTGCACCGCGGAACCATTGAGCATTCATCATTTCACTGTATTCTAAGATATTTTCTGGCTCCATTTGCCTGATTACTCCAAAATAGTTCCAAAGACTTTCCCAGAAATTCCTGAGGTCTGTTATGGACCATTCGTATAAATCACGATAGTTTTTAATGGTTTTATTATAATGGCTGTTTACCCATTCCATGTAACTCATCATATTGGAATCATCGCAGAATTCATTGCTTGGATTCCACAGAACTGGTGGATTTTTCACATTTTAATAATAAGAAGTGATAAATAAAACTATTCCAGTTTCACTGGATTCCCATGGCCAGGAAGGACCAGAATGGGTTTCAGAGACATAATTTTGGTGAGACTGTCATTAGCGGCCTTCTGGTCAAGGGTAAAAGTCCTGTCAATTTCAAGTTGGCCATTTTTTTCCCTTGCTGCATCGCCGATAAAAATCATTTTTTCGTCTCTCAGGAAAAGGGATGATGACCCTGGAGTGTGACCATTTGTCATTATCACCTCCATTCCAGGATCTTTGAAATATTCAGCTGTTTTGATGTCGTTGAAATTGAGTTCGGGCATCATTCTATAGACCAGCCTGCCCATTATTGATTTCGGCTTCTCTGGTTTCATTTTTCCTGATAGATATTCCCTCTCTATTTCTGATGATATGACCACCGGATTGTATTTTTGAATTATTTCCCTAAGGCTTCCAACATGATCCATGTGATAATGGGTGATGAATACAATATCAGGTTTTGTTCCTGTGTGATCATAGTACTGAACAATTTTCTGAAAATTATTCTTCATTCCTGTGTCTACCTGTACAACCATTTCCTTTCTTGTTATCACGTAAACGTTGGCCATTGTCCCGTCTATCATTTCAACGTTTTCAGAAATTTTCATTTCTCCTCAATCCCCTTGTCCTTCAAATTCTTCAATTCATCTGCCTTGAAAACACCGTATTCAGTTATGTATCCTGTGACATATTTGCTTGGTGTCACATCGAATGCTGGATTGTATGCAGGTGAATCCTTCGGAGATATATTATAATCTCCTATCTTCTTAACTTCCTCCTCTCCCCTGAGTTCTATGGGTATCTTATCACCGCTTTCTATAGTAAAGTCAAATGTGCTTATTGGAGCTGCAACATAAAATTTAACTCCATTTTCCTTGGCCAGGACTGCTTTCTCGTATGTTCCTATTTTGTTTGCAAAATCACCATTGGCCGCAATCCTGTCCGCACCCACAATTACCATATCTACCTCCCCTTTCTTCATAAGGTAACCTGCTGCGTTGTCTGCAATCACCTTATGGTCTATCCCTTCCTGGAGCAGTTCCCATGCTGTCAATCTTGCTCCCTGTAGCCTTGGTCTTGTCTCGTCCACCCATACGTGAAAGTGCTTACCTTCATTTCTTGCTATTCTTAGAGGAGCAAGAGCTGTTCCATAATCTACTGATGCTAGAGCCCCAGCATTACAGTGTGTCAAAATTTTATAATTTTCTTTTATTAACTTGCTTCCATTCATCCCTATTTTCCTTGATTTTTCTATGATGGAATCAACATACTTTTTAGCATATTCACCTGCTTTTTCTTTATGTTTCATCACATAATCTACGGCATAAAAAAGATCATATGCAGTAGGTCTAGCTGATTTGATGAGTGATGCAGCCTTATTAAGATCATACCCTATGTCGCTGGCCTGTGCTATTCCTAAGGCTGCTGCAGCACCTATGGAAGGAGCACCTCTTATCACCATCGTCTTTATAGCATTGGCCAGTTCTTCCGGATTCCTTATTTCAATAATCTTGAATTCCTCTGGAAGAATTCTTTGATCTATCATATTTATTACCGGTTTCTCATACCATACCGCAGTGATTTCCTTTATGGTGTTACCATCCCTAACCTTCATATGAGTGTAATGATATATGAAATAAATTTCTATTGCTATTTTCTGTCATATGAAAAGGCAAATATTTTAACTCTGGCAATCATCACTTTACATGGATGCTCCCTGGGTTGAAAAATACAGGCCTAGTAGACTTGATCAGTTGAGAAGGGGTACAAGCGTGGAGGTTATGAGAACCTGGGCCAAGAAATGGGAGAATGGAATTCCAGAGAAGAGGGGTTTGTTAATATACGGGCCACCTGGGACAGGCAAAACATCTGCTGCCATAGCTCTTGCTAATGAAATGGGGTGGGATTACATAGAGTTCAATGCTTCTGATATAAGATCCAGGACTTCCATCAATGATACTGCACTCAGAGGTTCGCTTTATTCGACAATATCAGAATTTTCAGGGAGAAAGAAGCTGATCGTGCTCGACGAGGTTGATTCCCTGTATGAAAGGAATATAGATGGCGGAGATGTAGGCGGTAAATCTGCAATTTCTAACCTTCTGGACAAGACAATGAATCCAGTTGTACTGATAGCTAACAACATTTATGAACTCAAATCTGGAACGATGGGAAAGAGCATAGCTGACAAATGTGAACAGGTAGAATTTCAGAGGTATAGGAGCATACAAATACTAAACGTTCTCAAGGAAATCTGCAGAAATGAAAATATATTCTGTGCCCATGATAAACTTGTCCAGATCGCTGAAAATTCCAATGGAGATATGAGGGCTGCCATAAATGATCTGCAGGGCTATGGAGATTTTACAGCTCCACAGGAAAGGGATATCACACAGAACATTTACAACGTCATTTCATCCATAATATATAGAAAGGATACATTCATAAATCTAAGAAATGATATAATTAATCTGGGAGAAGACCCGAATAATTTTATTCTCTATTTGCTTGAGAATATCTATTCCTTCAATGTAAATGTTAAAGATTATGTGACGGCCCTTGAAACTATTGCAAGAGCAGACCTCTTTCTTGGTAGGGTTGGGAAGAGAATGAATTATTCACTCTGGGGATACGCAACTGACCTTATGGCATCTACGGTTTACTTCAATTTGAAGGGGGATAAATATCTTAAATTTGGATTCCCCTCCCTTATAAAGAAGATGTCACAGTTGAAGAAATTCAGGTCCATCAGGGAAGATTTTGCATACAGGACAGGCAGATACGTCCATAAATCTACAGCGTTTATGAATAAAGAAACACTCTCATTCATATTTCAGATCATGAAGAGAAATGAACTGATAAGAGAGAGTCTGGAAAAAACGCTGGATCTGGATTATGATGAAATATCATCACTTTATCTCTGATTCTTTGACCACAATGACTTGAGTGTTCCCGATACCAAGGTTATCTTTATGTTATACTTAGTGGCTATTTTTCTAGCATCGTCAAGCTGGTAGTGCTTTATTCTTATTGCCTTTATATCTTTGTATCTAATTAGCGAGCTGTTCTTAATATTCCTTATCATTAAATATACAGATTTTTCATTTAGTGGTTCGATGGAGATGTATCTCCTTCTACCCACCTTTTCCTTTACAGTCATTTAACTGCAGTTATTTTTTCCAGATCCTTTCTGAGTATTTTAACTGCCTGAGCAATCTCTCCTTTTTCCTTTGCACCAGTACAAACCACCTTACCTGATCCAAAGAGCAGCAATACTACCTTCGGTTCCTCAATTCTATAGACAAGTCCTGGGAACTGCTCAGGTTCATACTCCACATTCTCCAGACCAAGTGACATAGCAATGTTCGTCAGGTTCAATTGCATATTGAGATCATATACTGCAACTATATTCTGAACTACAATTTCCGGGTTACTGTTTACATTTATTCCAGCTTTCTTCAGCTTTTCCACTATTGTTGTTATTGTCTTATTGACAGAGTCAATTGTTTTGGCTCCAGTACAGTTAACTTTTCCTGATCTGAAAATTAATACTGCTGTCTTAGGCTCCTGAAGCCTGTAGATTAGCCCTGGGAACTGTTCAGGTTCATACTCAGAACCCTCGAGGGCAAGTGCTATTTTGCTTAAATCAAGCTTATCAGCAAGCGATGTTGAGGCAACAATATTTTCGATTGCAATCTTCTCTTCATCTGCCATAATAATCACTCTTTATATACCATTTATATATATATTTAACCTCTAAACGAGTATTTAAATTTTTGAATCCAAGGAAAGTTGATTCAAACAAGACTAAAAAAAATTAAACGCATATAATATGATTTACGTCATTTAGAATATTTTTGGAATGATTTTTTGAAAGGCCATAATATTTTATTAATAATCTTGCTATTAAGGTTAGGCGATCAGATGAAAAATAAAATTGCAATGGACAAACCTGTTGTTGAGATGGATGGAGATGAAATGACCAGGGTAATGTGGGCCTGGGTAAAGGAGAAACTTCTGGAGCCATATATTGACCTAAAAACAGAATATTATGACCTACATGTTATAAATAGAGACAAGACAGATGATAAGGTAACATTCCAGGCTGCTGAGGCTGTGAAGAAATGGGGAGTTGGAATTAAATGTGCAACAATTACACCGAATGCTGAGAGGGTTAAGGAGTTCAACCTCAAAAAAGAATGGCCGTCACCCAATGGAACTATAAGGAAAATACTGGACGGTACTGTTTTCAGGTCCCCTATACCTGTTAAAATAGTGAAACCTGCAGTCAGGTTCTGGACCAAGCCTATAGTTGTTGCGAGGCACGCTTTCGGAGATATTTATGATGGAATTGGCCTTAGATTCGATGAGCCTGGAACGGCAGAAATAACATACAGATCTGTCAGTGGGAAAGAAATAAAGGTTTCATATCCGAAATTCACAGGTCCTGGAATGCTCCAGGGAGTTTACAACATTGATAAATCTATTGAGGGATTTGCAAGAGCATCCTTCAGGTATGCCATAATGAACAAGCTGGATCTATGGTTTGCCACAAAGGACACCATTTCAAAGGTATACGATGCAAGATTTAAGGAAATTTTCAATCAAATTTACGAGAAGGAGTTCAAGGAAGAGTTCGCGAAGAATAATATTAACTATAACTACTTCCTTATAGATGATGCTGTAGCTAGGGTTGTCAGGTCAGAAGGCGGATATGTGTGGGCCTGCAAGAATTATGACGGCGATGTGTTCTCAGACATGGTTTCAACCGCTTATGTTGGAACTCTTGCTCTGATGACATCTGAACTATTCTCCCCAGAGGGTTACTATCTTTCTGAAGCAGCTCATGGAACAGTCCAGAAACACTATTACAGATACATAAAGGGTGAAAAAGTCTCTTCAAATCCAACTGCCCTTATATACGCGTGGACGAGGGGATTAAAGAGAAGGGGAGAAATAGACGGGAACAGGGAACTCGTTGAATTTTCAGAAACGCTTGAAAAGGCTGTGATAAAGACGATAGAAGATGAGAAGATAATGACTCAGGATGTTGCTAGGATTGCAGAAATAAAGGATGCCAGGGTAGTCAATTCTGAAGAATTCATTGATGCAGTACAGAAAACCCTGAACAGACTGCTAGCTAAATAATTTATTTTTTTTACCATCTTTTAAATAATAATTTCTAATTCATATTTGTGAATTTCATACTTCATTCATTTGGTTCTCTTCATTATATTCATAATTTAAGCCTAATACAGGCAATTGTAATATTACTCATAGGACTTGTACTTGTTTTCTTCGGATCAAAACTTTGGAAATTCCTAACAGCGATTATTGGAGCTGTCTTCGGCTATTTGGTTTTCATAAACTATCTCTTCAAATTCATCCCATCTTCTCTTTACCTGATTGGACTTATTGTGACCATTCTATTATTTGCTCTTATTGCGGGATTCATTGCAAGGATTGCAATTTCTTTTCTGCTTTCCCTTGCTATTCTTTCATTTATAACTATGCTTATATCTTTACTTGCAGGGATAATTGCATTCTTCATTGCCTTTATAATATTCTATCTGCTATATAAAAAAATTATAATCCTTCTAAGTGCCCTTATAGGTGCATCCATCATTTTTGCAGTTTTAATTTCACTGGGTCTTGGCATCTTGATATCTTCAATAATTGTCTTTATACTTTTTATTATAGGATTAATTTATCAGATAAAAAACAATGAGGAAGGGAGAAAAGATGATAGAGAGGCTGAGAGGATTTAGGGATTTCTATCCTGAGGATCAGGAAATTAGGAGACAGGTATTCAAAACAATGGAAGAGACCTGCCGTGAATTTGGTTTCAAGGAAGTTGACGGCCCCTCATTGGAAAGCATTGAACTTTATTCCCATAAGTCCGGTGAGGAGATCATGAGCCAGATGTTCTCTTTCAAGGATAAAGGAGGTAGGGATGTCACACTTGTTCCGGAATTCACTCCAACTCTATCCAGGATGGTATCCTCGAGAAAGGACCTTATTAAACCAATGAAATGGTATTCTGTAGCTAAATACTGGAGATATGAAGAGCCTCAGTCTGGAAGGTTCAGGGAATTCTATCAGCTGAATGCTGATATTCTTGGTAGTGAGAGTATTCTTGCCGATTCAGAGGTGGTCTTACTCTCTGCTGAGATTTTAAGAAAATTACGCGTTGGTAATAAAACGAAAATAAAAATCAATTCAAGAATATTGCTTGATGAAATAATTGATAATTTCATGAGGGAAAAGAAAAAAGATATTTATTACATACTGGACAGATGGACTAAACTTGAGAGTGGAATCAGGGATGAGATCATAAGAGATCAGGGACTTGATTTTGACATGATCCATGAAATAGCTTCTGGAAAGATTCTGAATGAAATTAAAAGCAATGAACTTGATAGGCTTAGGTCCATCCAGGATTATGTAAACTCATATTCCAGCGCATTGATTGAGATTGATCTCAAGATAGTGAGGGGCCTGGATTATTACACTGGATTTGTTTTTGAGAGCTGGGACAGAGAGGAGAAATTCAGGGCCATTCTTGGCGGAGGTAGATACGATAATATCATAGAGCAACTTGGAGGAGAGCATACTCCTGCAGTAGGATTTGGTTTCGGAGATGCAGTAATAGAAAATATAATGAAAAAGGAAGGGCTTTGGAAGCTGGAAGAAGAAAGAAGTGTTTTTGTAGCTCAGATTGACGAGAAGGGAAGAGAATACTCCAAGGATGTCGCGAGAATTCTAAGAGATAAAGGGATAAATGTTGACCTTAATGTGATGGATAGGGGAATAAGCAAGCAACTTGACTATGCTGCAAAAATGGGATACAAATTTTCTATAATACTTGGTGAAAATGAGGCTAAAAAGGGAACGATTACTGTCAAAAATATGTCCAATGGGCAGCAGTCTGAAATGAATGTAGAAAATATAGAAATTATCTGGAAATAGAATATATATTAAAAAAATTTTTATAACGATGCCGGATAAGCTCTTTGTATATGGACTCCCTTGGAGATAAGATTGTTCATAGGAAAATAGGGAGAAATACTAATCTCACCGTGAAAGAAATAATGGATATGGTGGACGAAGTTAAGAAAACTTATCCAGACAGGGAAGTATTTTTTGACGGTGATGAATTTGCAATCTGCTCAAGGAAAAAGAAATAAAATTTTAGATGAAGTTGATTGATGGGATTGCATCTAGTAAATATCCTTCCTCTATCATTTTAGTAAATTCCTTTATTATGAATGTCGTTTCAACGTCACCGTTCATCTCAGGAATCCTTTCCTTGATTTTGTTATAAAGGAGTGATATATACTTACCATCGTGACCGTACATCCTCATAGCCCTATAGTTTACCATCAGTTCAATTGCATTGATTGCGTTTATATTATCTATTATCTGTCTTAATTTTCTTACAGATGTGGCACCCATTGATACGTGATCCTCCTGATTAGCTGACGTTGGTATTGTGTCAGCTGATGACGGATAGACAAGAACCTTATTCTCATTGCATAATGAAGCAGCTACATACTGCGGTATCATCATTCCTGACTCAAGTCCAGGATTATCTGCCAAAAATGGTTTCAACTGCGACAAATTCTTGTCTACCATCCTGAATATCCTTCTTTCAGCAATGTTACCAAGTTCTGTCATGGCAATTGAAAGAAAATCAGATGCAAGTGCAACAGGTTCCCCGTGGAAATTGCATCCTGATACAATATCTTCGAATACTAGCGGGTTGTCCGTTGCTGAATTTATTTCCGTATTTACCACACCTTTTACATAATTGTACACCTGCAATATTGATCCTGTAACTGTTGGGATGCATCTCAGTGAATATGCGTCTTGCACCTTCTCTCTTCTTCCATTTTCTATATTTTTGCTTCCTTGAATTAAATCTGTTAGATATGATGCTATCAGCTTTTGCTCCTCATAGGGCCTCGCATAGAATAATTCCTTGCACAAAGACTTATCAGTTGCGCTCAATGTATGCATTGATAGGCCAGATGATATTACAGAGTGCTCGATTGCAATTTTTGCCTCGTGAATTGCAATGATCAGATTTGCAAGCATAAATGATGTCCCATTTATCAGGGCAATGCCTTCTTTCTCTTCAAGGGTAATTGTTTTAATTTCATTTTCTTCAAGAATTTTCTTAGAAGGTTCAATCTGCCCTTTGTATATTACATGACCTTCACCAACTAACACCAGAGCGAGATGGGCCAGCGGGGCCAGATCACCTGATGAGCCTACGCTGCCTTTTTCAGGAATAAATGGATAAATGTTTTTATTCAGCAATTCAAGCAATTTTTCCACAACCTCAATCCTAACTCCAGAATATCCCTTTGCAAGGGCATTTGCCCTGACAAGGATCATTGCTCTAACTGTTTCTTCATCCATAGGCTT
>CAZIOW010000023.1:0-22746 GCA_964541025.1 uncultured Thermoplasmatales archaeon | reverse complement strand
AATTACGAGCATAAACGATGCTATCACCGACCACCTCTATTCTTCTAATACCTGTTTTACCTCCTAAGGTCAATTGCATCCCGTAATTATCGAATATTATATCCTTATTCCTTAGTGTCAATAATTCACCAATCCTACATCCTGAATCATATAGCATCGATATTATACATTTATCTCTTTCATTTTCACAAGCATTAATCATGCTATCTTTTTCCTCTACTGTGACTATATCCTTTGGCTTCCTTTCCTGAGATAGGCTATTATTACTTTTAACCCATCTCAGGCTCCTCTTACTGTTATTCTCCTTGTAAGTTCCGTAAAATTTTTTTATGGACTGGAGAATATCTTTTATAGTCCTTTCTGAATAACCAGTCCCCCATTTACCCTTAGAATCTTTAATTTTGGACATGGCTGAAATTAGTTGATCATCGGTTGGATCTAAAAATGAATCACCCATTGTCCTTGCCAATATTTTAAGTCTCTCTATATAAAAATACTGTCTGTGTTTGGATATTGACTGAACGTTTAGAAGGTCAACGAATTTTAATATGTCATCTTTAACCTCTTTAGATATATACGGGTCCTCCAGTAGTCTCCTTTTGCAATTTTGCAAATTTCTTTCTATTCCATATACTACTTCCTCGTCCATTATACAATAAAGTGGTATGAGTATTTAAGTGTTTCCGCATTTACCCATTTCCAAATGCGCGGCGCTCGCATTATTATAAAAGTTGAACACAACTACTAAGAAATTGTTTCTTGTGGGCATTTTCTTTAAATAATCTGGAGCCCTGATGAAATATATAATAATGTGTAACTATAATTTAAATTAAATATTTATGTAAAAGTGCATATATATGAATTTTTCACTTACTTTGATTATAGGGTGCTCAAGAATAATCTTGATTATCATTCTGCCCCGAATTCCTGGTTTTTGCGATGTATAATGCATTGAGATGGTTTAATTATTCATCTTGCTTTCTCGCTTGCTATAACCCTTATGATTTCAATGGACTATTTTTAAGTCTAAGGTTTCCATCGTGAGGTATAAATAGGAGATAGGGAACAATCTCTAACCGGGAAGATACCTCAGGATGTATATAATTCGTGTTTTTCATGAATAAGGATTATGATTTTCCTGCAGAAATGAAAAATTGTTCCACAAAAGATCATAATTCCCTAAACAAGCTCTATCGAAGACCGGAGAGGAAGGTTAAGTGATATTGTTGTCAAGAGATATCGGGCATCGTGTTTTTTAACAAAAGTTGTTAAATTAATTTACTACAGACCCATTTCTTTCATAATAACATCAATATTTTGGACAAGAGTTATCGTGTTGGTGTGCTTGGCTCTTGATGGTTCGCTCCAATGTTTTTTAAGTCCCTTCAAGAAATCAATCTGGTTTCCTGCTGGAATAACGTAGTAATTTTCAAGAATACCTTTTCCATCGGAATAACCCCAATAAAAGAATGGCCCTCCAATTGGGTAAAGGACATCTTGATAAATGTCTGAAAACCATTTTGATTTAATTTCAAATTCAACAAGCACAGCATTTCCATTCATTTCCTCAATAATTTTTTTACCCACCCTGCCCTTTATATCTACTGATTTGGTTTCTGCAATCATCTTTCCAACAAGACCGTTGGTATCTGGGTCGAAATATTTGGGCTTGAATGACATTTCATTTTGAAAAATTCCACCATTTTCATTTATTAACTCTTCCTCTGTCATCTTCCATTCCGTCTTAATCAAGATGAATTCTTTGTAATCAATCCTAAATGATTTTAGTAGTTTAAAAAATGACGGTTCTCTGTATAAGTTCTCATTTTCTAAATACAGTATATCTATCTGGAATGGAGCATTTATAATATAATCCAGCAAGATAGATGCTGTCTCTATCGAAGATGTGTCAGGGAATTTAAAAGCCATCAAGGTATCGTTTTCTCCTAACTCAGTCACGGAATAAACAAGTGAACCTGACTGGTTAAGCAACAAATTGAAGAAATCCTTGGTAGTCGATGTTATTCGTCTCCTCAAAAGTTTACCTTCTTTGATAATGAATTCATCATTAACCTTATCTGGCATTATTCTTACGTAATTGTCCTTTAATTCTTTAACAATTCTTAAAATTTCATCATCAGGTAGTGATTTCAACTTATTGATATAGATATACCACTCACCTTCTTTTTTTATTAAACTGCCTAGAAAATAATCAGATTTTCCACGATCATAAATAGTATCCCGATACTTTGAAGGTATTGGATTTGGTGTGACAATTCTTATAATGGCGAAATATCCATCTTTAGGTTCAAAATGTATTCCATTCATTCTATAAATGATGATAATAGTGCATATATAATTAACTCGTTCTGCAAATAGTTATTCATAACTAATTTCTTGCAAAAATCAGACCTTCTTAAGTTGCCAAAAAATTTTAGTTTTAGACTAGATTTATATATCTTCTCTTTTATTATGATATAGTGGAAGGAAATGGACAGAAATTCTGGAATGAGAGATAATTCAGGTGTAACTCTTCTGAAAATATACTTCAATAGCTTTATCCCTGAAAAATATAAAAATATTATTTTTATTAATAACTCATTAGAAAGATATGAAGCAAGGGTAATGAATCTTGAAGGAAAATGGTACATTTTGAACGACAGACTAAAAATTCTTTCAACTGAAGAGTTAGAGAAAGCTGTAAATAGTCTCAATCTGGAATCAGAAAGGAGAGGATTTACACCAAATGCATTTCTGAAGGAAAAGACAATTTACAGAGGAGCAACTCCTCCTACCAGTTCACTCTTGAACAGAATTGCAGAAATTAAAGGGACATTTATATGTCCTATCGCGCTTGTGGGATTAAGGGATATAAATATTGGATTTGAGTACGACCAAGAAATGACTCGGGAAGTTACCAATGCGATCCTAGATTTTGAGAATGAAACTAAATTGAGCGTAGAAATTGTTAAAATGGGGGAAATAGACAATTATAATATTTCCTCTTACCAGTACTTTCATAATTTAGCAAATTATGACACATCTTTATCTAGAGTTGTTTCTCTAAAAATATTCAGCAAAAAGGATGATAAAGTAAGAGCTGATGAGGATGGAAAATATTTAACTATTAAACCTAAGTTCCTGGGAATAGGGAAGGGAAATGAATATAATGATATTTTAATCGGAAAGATTAAGGAATCAGATTTATCTCATCCGTTCGTTGAAAATAACAAAATATTAATGGAAAATAAAGTCGGAAACTCCATAGAATTCAAGGCTGATTTACTACCTCCATTAGTGCCATTAATAGTCCTAGCAAATGAACTTACTCTGCCTCTCTATATGTGGTTCAATATTTATGGAGAAAATTTATTTGAGGCTAATTTTATTGTGCCTGAAACGGATCTGAACTTGTTTCTTAGAAAATTCAGAGAGAGAAGTGATGATATAGAAGGGATGGGATTCAACTTTAAGTTTTCATACGTTGGAAAAGTATCTGATTATTTTAATATTATTCAAATATAATTATAATTAGCCCTTTTTTATGTAAATAGTCAACCTGTCACCATTTTCTATGATATGATCCAATCCCACCCTTTGATTTGGAAATTTTACTGATTTTCCAGTTACTAGTGCAAATTTGAATTTTTCAAGGAAATCATTGTGTATGGCCCTGCATACATCCTCTACAGTACTCCCATCCCTAAGGACAAGAGGTTCATTGTTGCTTTCCTCCTTATCAGGAGCCTCAAGATATATTTTGATCATTTTTATGCTGTTTGCGATCTTTTCTTTCAGCAGTTCTATGTTCTTCTTCTTGCTTATGGAAATAGGAATTGGGTCTATTCCCTGTTTCTTCAAATTTTCATATGCTTCCTTGAACTCTGGAAGGTCTGATTTATTCATTATGAATAGAGCTTTTATATAGCTCCTGTTTCCTGTCAATCCATCTATGAATCTTTCTGGGTTCATATCCTCCCTTATTATTATGTCAGCGTTAACAATTCCAAATTCCCTTGCAACCGCTGAATAAAGCTCCTCATCAATCTTCACCTTGCCGGTAGTCATTATATTTATTCCGCCCCTGTCTTTATGTACTATGGACATTTTTGGTGGGCTCTCATTAATTCTTATTCCTGTCTTGTAAAGCTCAGAAAGTATGTAATTTACAGTGTATTTAAAAGGATCAAGAGTTATCAATATTAAATCTACATTTCTCAATACAGATATTACCTCTCTACCTCTACCTTTTCCTTCATTGGCACCCTCAATGATTCCTGGTAAATCGAGAATCCTGAATTTCATATCCTTGTACTCCATTATTCCTGGGACAATAGTAAGTGTTGTAAAATCAAATTCTCCTACCCTGCTCTCTGCATTTGTTATTGCATTTAGAATACTGCTCTTTCCTACTGAAGGAGGTCCCAATAAAGCTATAGTCGGATATATACCTTTCTTTATAAAGAACCCAGTGCCTCCGCCCTTTCTGGATCTTTCCTCACGGACCTTTTCGAGCTTTGCTAGTTTTGCTTTGAGCCTGCCAATATGATGTTCAGTTGCCTTATTGTACTGTGTTTTATGTATTTCTTCTTCTAGGCTTTTTATTTCATCATCTATGTTTGGCATTGGTTTCAACCCTTACAAGACGCAGTTGCTCAAATTCGTAGGTAATGGTTCTCAAATTATTAAATTTTAAATCGGTATAATATTCCCTATCAATAGGTGCAATGGAACTTTCCAAATAGTAAAGAATTTTACAGTGTTTTCTTCCATCCTCAATGAAGGATTTGATTGTTTCATTTCCGATCTTGCCACCTGTCCATGCTGCGTCATCGGGAAACTCGCTTGGAAGATATGGAGGATTGAATAAGCAGAAGTCATAATAATCACATATACCATCAAATAGGTTTGATATTATAACATTCATTTTTAAACCGTTCTCGGAAGCATTATTTCTTGTACATTTGGCAGCCTGGAATGATATATCTACCGCAGTTACATTGCATCCTTTCGCTGCATAATGTACGCTTATGATGCCCGTTCCAGACCCTATCTCTATAACTTTTCCCCTGATCTCCTCTATATTTAAAAATAAATAGGAGTCATCATCAGGATTGTATACTCCATTGCATCTTTTTACGATCATAAATTGAGGGCTTCCTCTATGTTGGAGATTTCTATTGTTGTACTGTCTTCTCCGATAAGTGCACCTTTGCTATTTGCAACAACGGATGCTCCAACATACAGACTGCCGAAATTTGCAGTTCCTATTTTTCCCTTTACCCCGAAGAAATTGCTCATTTCATCAATTTCCTCGTCGCTCATGCTCGGTGGTAGTATCAGACCCTGTGTCGTTATTAACCCACAGGAACCTACTGTTTTTATTTCACCGAATGAACCTTTCCTCACTTCAACATCAAGAACGTCCTCTATGACCCTCATAGATTTCCTATCAAAATCTTCATGAATCAGAGCTGCCTTATCGTTAACAAGAATATCATTTCCAAGTGCGTTTATCTGATCTTTAAGAAATGCAACATTCAGATCAGATGGAATTTTCTCCTTTTCATCGTCTGAAGCCAAATTGCTAAGCAAAATTCCCTTTGTGTTCATGACACTGAGTGAACCTAGTAATTTCGTACCTCCTAGAGTTAACTCAATGAGCTCGGTGTCAAGAGATTCAGAAATAACCCTACTCATATCCCTGTCTAAATTCGACGGGACCAAGGTATACTTTTCCCAAGTTCTAAGGTATACACCTAAAAATGGAGAATTGAAAACCCTTGTCTTCTGAATCATGAGTGTAATCATTCTGGGAGAAGGACTTCAGCTGAGTTGTCCTCCTCTATTTTCAAAATTTTGACCCTCAGCTTCTTTGGTGGTTTTTCTATTCCCCTCTGCCATATAAGGTGATTCACCTGGTCATCAATCCATACATTTTCTTCAGGTACTTTAACAAACCTTGAGACTTTCTTTCTAAGAAGAGATACTGCCGCCGAGCTCCTTCTCTTCCTGTTTGTGTAGACAATTTCCCTCAAAGATATGGTCATATTGATTTCTTTCTCTGCCATTTAAGTTCACTCCTTTAACTTATTCCTTCTCCAGGTTCTTCTCTTTGGGTTAGTAGTTACACGCCTGTTTGTCCTTATCATAACCCAAGCTGGTACCCTTGAATTCTCGTTGACTTTTGCCATGAGTCTTTTCTTCATGGCCACGTGTTTATTTCTTGCCATTTCAATTCATCTCCTTTCAATCCTAATTTCCCTTTTTTCTGTTAATCTGGCCAGTATAGCTTTTAGCTCACTGTCAGTTATCATCCTGTTCAACCTTCCTGTCTGAGCGAGAGATATTATCTGATTCTCCACGTTCTCAGCCACTTCAGGTCTTGCAAGTCTCACATTAGAGAGCCTCTGAATTGCTTCTGGGGTTAATAACCTTTTCAGCAACTCCTGTCTTTCTTTCTGAAGAGCTTTCCTTTCTTCTTCCTCCCTTCTGGCGCTATCCTCGTTCGCCATAGCTTCTTTCTGAAGCTCCATCAATCTTCTTCGTCTCAACTCTTCAAGCTCTCTATCGTCACTCATTTTACATCACCATTCACGCATATTTAGCTATGGATGGTACCTTTTCCTTTAGTTCATTAATCGCTTCAACAGAGACCGCATTAAGAATTTTCATTCCTTCTGGGGTTAAAATTCTTCCTTTTTTATCCTTCTTTACATATCCCTTTGTCTCAAGTTCCAGAAGAACGTATCTCAGCACTTTTCTGGATCCCTTTGCAGCGTGGTGCCTCTTGGATCCTCTATCCACTTTTCCTCCGTACTCGGCTGCAAGCTTCTCTATTCCTATAGGGCCATTTATAGCAATCTTTCTAAGTACAGAGGCAACCCTCATATAATACCAGTCATCGTCAATAGGACCCCTTTCCTTGTGCTCTCCCGTCTTGACATCGTCCACCCAATCGGGTTCCTTTATGGACTTCGCAAGCTCGGAAGACAGCTTCTTAAGCAGGGTCTCCGGTGGTACATCTTTAAAGTTTACCATTGCATCCTCCTTCCGAACCAGTATATATCAGTCATATTTATAATTCCTTCTATTTATTCACCGCAGTCTAACTGTTTCAAGGTTAAACGGTGCATAGCTTTCCAATCCATATTTCAATGAAATTGATCTTGAAAATTCCTGCGCCTTGACAGGGTCTCCATGATTGACAAGAATCCTTCTAGGCCTCGATTCCATGCTTTCTATATATTTTATCAGCTGCCTCCTGTCAGAATGTCCTGAAAAACCATCAACACTTTCAACTGCCATGTTCATTGTAACTTCCCTTATCGTCCCTTCTTTCCGTATACTGAACTGCTTTACCCCAGACAGTATCTTCCTTCCAAGGGTTCTATCAGCCTGGTATCCTACAAAAACCAGGAAATTCCTCTCATCATCAGCCCAGCTAGTGAAATATTCCATCACTGGGCCGCCATTCATCATACCTGATGTTGCGAGTACCACGAATGGTCCAACATCATTTACAATCTCCTCCCTTTTCTCTGGAGCATCAACTCTCACAAATATATCTGAGAGGAATGGGTTCTCTTTTTTCTTGGTAATGGAGTCTCTTAGATTTGTGTTCAGGAATTCGGGATAGGCAGTATGTATGGAAGTTGCTTCATATATCATACCATCTAGATAAACTGGGATCTTCGGAATTTCTCCTAGCCTGGCCTTCTCCTCTAGAACAAGCATCACTTCCTGGCTCCTTCCTACTGCGAATACCGGTATCAGAACCTTGCCCTTCCTTTCAACCGCGAGCCTTACAATTTCAGCAAGTCTTTCTCCTGCTTCTTGTCTAGTCGGCTGGAAATCATTCTTTCCGCCATATGTACTTTCAGTAACAAAGGTTTCAACTCTTGGCACTCTGTTGTCTGCGGCATTAAAAAGCCAGGAATTCATATATTTTATATCCCCTGACATCAGCAGATTGTGAAATCCCTCTCCTATATGAAAATGCACTATAGATGATCCTAGTATGTGACCTGCATTTCTTAGCGTTACTCTTATGTCAGGACTTATGTCTGTTGTTTCATTGTAGTTCAGTGTAACCGTATGCCTAATCATGTTCCTAATATCTTCCATTTTATATGGTACTCTTCTATTCTCGGAAAGGCCAAGCTTAACGTAATCCATTAAGAGAAGAAGCAAAAGGTCCCTTGTTGGTGCTGTAAGATAGAGAGGGCCGTCATACCCGATTGAATAGAGATATGGAAGAAATCCTCCATGGTCCATGTGAGCATGTGTCAGTACAATTCCATCAATTGAATTTAAGGGCCATAGTTCAGGAGCATTAAGGTAAGGTGCACCGCTAGATGGATCATCAGAATCAACAGCTGCAGGATCTAATCCGCAGTCTATCATTACCTTGGAATTCTTGGTCATCAAAAGTGAAGAAGACCTGCCGACTTCTCTCCATCCTCCCAGAGATGTCAGTCTGGCATAATTCTCTCCAGGAATAGGTTCTCTTGAAATTCTTCTTGCAAGATTTCTTAAGAATTTCCTCCTTTCTTCCGCCTCAGATTTCAGGAATTCCCTGACCATCTTTATGGTGGCACTTTTAATCGGTGGTGTTCTCATTATTCTTGGTGCCCATTTAATATCTTTTCTAATCTGGTTAAGGATCTGCTTATCCTGACCTTGGATACTTTCTGGATCGTCAACTTCTATAATCACTTCCCCAGAATCATGTTCAAAATATATGTCGGATATTCCTATCCCCTTGGGTATTATTTCCCTTATTTTTTCCTCAGCCTCTTGTTCTGGGATGAGAACTGATGGGTCGGGTCTAACTACCACTCTTCTTCTTATGGCCTGCGCAAGTTTCTTGATATTGTCCGGATTTTCAAGAAACTTGTCACTCTCCTTTGAATAGAGTATCACATTCGCCCCTTCCAGATCTATGTTTGTATAATTGAGATTGGGAAATATTATTTCCAAATTTTCCTTCGTTTGACTTATTACTTCTTGAAATTGCATCAAAAACTCTCCTCTTAAAATTAAAATAAAAAAAATTAAACTTTCAATTTCTTAATCCTTTTCTGGACTTCTTCATCAGCAAGGGCCTTGTATCCTTCCTCTGGGGTTATTACAACTACATCTATCCCGTTACCTGTAGCCGCATCCCTCTGCAAAGAAGTTGATATTGCCCTTATGGCTATGTCTATACCTTCGTCTATGGACATATTGTCCCTGTAATTATCCTCAAGAACTCCGTATACAAAAGGAGATCCAGATCCTGTGCTCACATATTTGTCTTCTACAGATCCTCCTGCCTCATCTATGGAGAATACGTGTGGTGCAGTATCATATCCAGCAATTATTATCTGCACGAGAAAAGGCATGTATTTTGTCTGATTCAGCATGTTTGAAAGCAGTGTGGAAAGACCTGCAACGCTAATTTTGACACCCTTCTTGTACTTGAAAAGTTCCGCCTCTGCCTTCAGATATCTGACCAGAGCCTGAAGGTCTCCTACTAGACCAGCTGTAGTTAGAGCTATGTGATCATCTATTTTATAAACTTTCTTTCCCACTTTATGGGCCACCATATATCCTGCCGTAACCCTTCTATCGGTCGCTACTACCACTCCACCTTTTACGACCATTGCAAGAGTAGTTGTACCAGTTTTTAACTCTTCCATAATAAACACCTTATAAAACTTAAAGGTCTATTGAAACACTTTATTTAAATATTTTTGATGTTTCTTCAAAAATTCTGAAACTGGAGTGCGATAATATTATATTGTACTGTTTCATAATCTTACCGTGAGGGTTAATAAATATTACTTTCACAATATATTCGAGGTGAATACATATGAACATAGATCCGAATATCACGAAATATCTCATAAAGGTAAAAATATCAACCGATGGGATAGTCGAAAAGCCGGATGTAGTAGGCGCTATATTTGGGCAGACGGAGGGGCTGCTCGGTGATGAGTTAGATCTTCGTGACCTGCAAAAGTCTGGAAAGATAGGGAGAATAGAAGTAGATATAGATTCCAAAAATGGAAAATCAGAAGGAATTGTTTACATACCATCTGGTGTGGATCAGGTTGAGACAAGTATACTTGCCGCAAGCCTTGAAACCATAGATAGGATAGGTCCTTGCAAAGCAAAGGTTGAAGTTCTTGAAGTAGAGGATGTAAGAGCTGCAAAAAGGGAGAGGGTAATTGAGAGAGCCAAAGAAATACTTGAAAAGATGCTAGTCAACAACAAAAGCCTCGGTGATGACCTTGTGCAGACCGTCAGGAGCAAGATAGAGAGTTCTGAGATAACATCATATGGAGAAGATAAACTACCTGCTGGTCCAAATCTGGCAACAAGTGAATCAATAATTGTGGTTGAGGGGAGGAATGATATTCTCAATCTTCTTAAATATGGTATAAAGAATACAATTGCAGTAGAGGGCACAAATGTTTCTAAGACAATATCTGAGCTCACGAAGCAGAAAACTGCAACAGCATTCCTTGATGGGGACAGGGGGGGAGACCTCATACTGAAGGAACTTCTCCAGGTAGCTGATATAGATTTTGTTGCAAGGGCCCCGCCAGGTTTTGAAGTCGAAGAATTGACATATAAACAGGTCGTTAAGGCCCTTAGAGATAAGATGCCTGTGGATCAGTACCTGATTACCCACGGGATGCAGGATGAACTAAAAACCCTCAATCAGAGGAATGAAGCAGCCGCAACTGCAAACGGTAATGGCAACCATAACAATGGAAATCACAACAATGCTCAGCCACAGCAACACCTAGTTCAAAAGCAAGAGCAGCAGTCACAGGAGAGAAAGCAGGAACACAAGGTGGAACAGAAAAAGGAAGAAGAGCCCAAAGGACCAATGAAATTCCTCGAGGAAGCTTCACAGAGTAAAGAAGTTCGGTTCTACGATGATTTATGGAATCTTGTTGGAAAGCTTTCGCTAAACGAAGTAATCGATAAATTTGATACTGTTGAGAAGAAATTTTCCAAGATCGTAACAGGAGGAATAATATCCCAGAGACTCCTTGATACTGCTTACAGCAACGGAATCAAAGAGATATATGGTGTCAAACTGGGGCATATAAGCAAGAGACCTGGAGACCTTAAGATAATAACAAAAGAATTCAACAAAAATTAATTTTTTTTATAAATTTAACATTTTTCTTGCTTCATCTGAAATCATATCAAGATTCCATTGTGGTTCCCACACAAGTTCTATATTCGCCTCCTTCACACCTGGGATTTCCTCAATCCTTCTTTGTGCCTCTGCGAGAATCCAGTCTGTTACAGGGCAGGCTGGTGCTGTCATGGTCATTCTTATGTTAACCACGTTATCAACTATTTCTACGTTATAAACGAGACCAAGATTCACTATATCGACCCCTATCTCTGGATCTGAAACTGTTTTCAATGCATCCAATACTTCTTCCTTAGTTACCATATTTAACAATGCTTAAATAATATTCAAAATTTTTGTATTTTTTGCTGGTCAATTGAAGTGCACAATTATTTATATTTCTTGGGGACCATATTTTCATACCATTTCTGAGTCATCTCATCACCATTCTCAATGTCAGTAGATATGTTGAGACTCATAAGATATTTTGAGATCCTCTTCTTTGTTTCCTCCCTCAAAGGTGTTTGAATCAAAAGACTGTCTTTTGATTTTTTCCCCTTGAAGAATATTGGTTCGAATCCATCCCTTATGAATATGAATTTTCCACCCGATCTCCATCCCAAAAGACTCGAGAGATGTGTCATAACTATTGACCTGGGGAATAGAACTAAGTCTTCATTGGAAATCTCGGCACTGAATTCTTCATCTGCCCACGAATAAAATATTTCATCTCTGGACTTCAGAGGAAGAATTCTGATGAATTTTCCGCTGTTAGAACCTTCTGACAGATATGATGAGATCAATTTCTGGGACACAGATCCGTCTAGCAGGTTGGACAGTACCCTTCCATTGAATATTCCAATCTCCCTTGTTATTCTATCTAGAGAGATAAAAGGATCAAGAGTTATATCTGCAGCTATATATTTCCCCTTGTGATCCCTGAATATAGCATCATTCTTTAGAAGTTCATTTATAATGTTAATTGACTGGTTTATTGTGAAGCATGATTTCTCTATGATGACTTCTCTTGCAACGGGGGAATGCTTTTTGATAATTTCATAGAGACGCTTTGAATTTTCATTCAACCCCTTGAATTTCAAAGAACCAATCATTGAAAGATTCTCTCTTGTCAGATATCCTGAAGATCCATCTATGAGGAATCCCTGTACTGCAAGGTTACTCATGACTAGTTTTTCCAGGTCTATGTATCTGTGACTCTTCATCATTAGTTCCTGATTATTTTTGAAACCTAAGATTGAGTTCAGGGCTATTACAGGATCGGGATACTTGGCGCTCTTTACAAGATGGTACTTCTTCAGTATGTATGAAATAAGTTCCTCTTCCTCGAGAGCGATATCTTTGACACGGCCAAGGACGAGGAATCCCCTAACCTTCTGATAGCCCATTTCCTTTATTACCTGCTCATCTGGAATCGGGAATGTGATCTTTCTTATTATCAGAGAATCAAATGATTCCCTACTGGAGATATAAGCGATCATACTATTAACCTGATTGATTTCACCAGAATATTCACCGGTCATATCAAATATTTCAAGTATTCCATTGTCACTTGCAACTTCTATACCAAGCTTTATCTGGCCGTTCTCAACGAGGATATAATTTATACCTTCTCCCACTTCACTTTCAATCCTCTCCCTATTTAGAATGTACACAGGGTCTTTTGAATTTATGATGGATTTCTGTTCAGCTGGTTCAATTTCTTTGAACAAATAAGTATCATGGCCTGAGATCAGGCGTTTCACATTTAATCTCCCTGCATAATTGTTCACATTCTTTCCAAAAAAGTTCTCAAGTTCCCTGAGACTTATGGGGCCATATGCATCGATGAATTTTTCTAATAATTGTACAGGTTCTTGCGGCGAGTAGTCATCCGCTCTAATTATAATATCACCTCTAATGAAAAGATAATTGTTTTTCATTAGAGTTTCTTCCATCTTTTCATCATTATTTTTAATTAATCCATTCTTTAGACTCTCATTGATATTCATTGTTTTCATATCAATTGATTCAGTTCTGTTGAGTGTAATGAGTTGCGGCAAAAACTTGACTGGGAAAAATGCCTTCAGATTTCTCGTAAAATTTCCGTAAACTATTGCTTCTGAATTCATTTCTTCCCCCTCGTATCCCCTTGCAATTAAAGCAGAACTATCTACTGCGAATAGATAATTATCGAAGTAATTCCCTTCCTTCTTTATCAGTCCTCTAGAAATCCTTGCAATTGAAATCTCTCCCTGGCCCATGATCTTCAGATTTTTCAAATCCTCTGTCAGTATGTACTGCTGATCTGGTTTGGGCATAAATCTGCCTGTTGAGATTATACGTTCAGAAAGGAGTGATTCAATCACTTCCTCCATCTCCTCCCTTTCACCAATCCTATCATAAATTTCAGCAAGGGTAAGAGGTCCGTTCTGCCAGAGGAGCCATCTGACAACCTGTTTGATAGAGGCAATATTGTCCTCCCTGACGACGGATCTGTGAAACCATTTTACCCTATTTCCAAATTTAAGGTAATAAGCCTCGTAAGCCCTTTCCATTTTCCTGAGAATTATCAGTGTTTCCTCTGGATCAAGCCCGTTTTTCTTTGCGATTGTGTTTGTTGTGTCACCATCGTCAAACTGCAGAATTGATTCAGATTTCTGGGAATATACGGTAGCAAGAACAGGAATGCTTTCTGTCAGGGCATATGTTGTCTTTCCTGTAAAAACAGGCTGTATTATTTTTTCGGCAAGAAGTTGAGATACAATATCCAGATATTCATCATGGTTCTCAACCTTTTTCAATGGTGAAAATGACACTGTTGAATACAAATCTGAAAATCCTGCCTTCCTCAGGAATTGTATTATTTCCTCCCTGCCATTTACATCCAGCTTGGATTCCTGATAGTTTATAAGATCCTCTGGATTTGTCTCAAGAGATCCCTCAAGGCCCATCTTTGTAAGCAATGATTCCTGAAGCTCCCTTATAATGGCACTCTTGTCTTCCATCAGTACTACATCGCTTATTCCAGTTGAAATTATTCCGAAAGAGAATGGGCTGGGGTGTTTTGAATAATCCTCGCTTGTTATACCAATCTCCCCATTTCTGAGCCCTTCGGCTATTTTCTTGGCATTCTCTATATCCATGACAATAGTTTCTATTTCCCTGAAAGTTTCCTCTATTATTGGAAAATTTTCCATTGAAAATAAAATATCTAGCACTTTCTCGCTTCTGAGTTGCTGTCTCGCAACTGATACCTCTCTTCCCCTGTACCTTCTCAAAACCATGAATGATCTTGTAGCGCAATGCCTGAATCTCTGCTTGAACAATTCTGTTGACTTGACTGCCCTTCTTAGACTATTTTCAACTTCAAGATTCCTTAGTATTTCCCTAACTCCCTCTATTTCAATTTTCCTATTGAATGTCAGCATAAATCCATCATCGGTAAGTGCAATCCTTGAATTGACAGAGTAAGCCTTTGATATATTGTAAGCAATTATCCTGCTGAGAGCATCGTTAACTCTTCTACCATATACGAAGTGAAAAATGACAGAATACTGATTTGCCCTGTCTATGTAGCCTTCTATATATGCGGTCTTGTCAGTAGGTACGTGGAATCCCATCTGGCTTGTGAAGTAAGATATAACACTTCTTATTGAGTTGTCGTCTGCATCATAATTTTCTCTGAGATATTTCTCCGCATTCCCTTCATTTATTTTCTCTATCATTTCTTCTCTGAATTTTCCAATCTCCACTGAAAGGTCGAATGTACGTGGGAGCATCTCTCCCGCCCATGAAGGGACTGTTGGCTTTCTTCCAGACGCATCCTTTATGAAAATCTTGTTGCCTCTCATCCTTAGAAATTCATAAGTCTTGGCACCAAGTACAAAAATATCGCCCCTGTGAAGTTTTTCTACAAATTTCTCCGATAAGGAACCGAGATGCCTGTTATCAACTGAAAAGGCTTCATAATCAGCTTCCTCTGGAATTGTACCTGCATTGGTAAAATAGATCAGCCTGCTGCTTTTCTTTCTTCCAAATGTTTTCTCTTTCTTATCCCACCATATCTTTGAATATACATTACCCTCTTCAAATCCTCCGGAAAGATAATTTAGAACATTGATGAAATCATCTTCCTTAAGATTATTGAAACAGAAAGATTTCCTAATAAGGTCCAGGGCTTCGATTTCACCCCATTTCTTTTCAAGGGAAATGCCTACAATGAACTGTGATAGTATGTCCAGAGAATTCTTTGGTATTGAAATCTTATCAAGTCTCTTCTCCTTTGCCATCTTTACTAGAACAAGAGATTCCACAAGATCATCTATATCCATTGGAATTATTCTTCCCTTAGCAGTTGCAAATACAGAATGCCCTGACCTGCCAACTCTTTGCAATCCTTTTGCAATTCCTTTGGGAGACCCTACCTGAACGACCAGGTCTATACTCCCTATATCTATTCCAAGCTCTAAGGAAGTTGAAGAGACTGCACATTTCAGTTCACCTTTCTTCAGTTTTTCCTCAACGTTGAATCTTGACTCCTTTGAAAGGCTTGAGTGATGCGCTTCCAAACTGAGTATACCCCTCTCTATAAGTTTTGATGATACTCTCTCAGCACCGCTCCTTGTATTCGTGAAAACAAGAGTGGTCTTATGCTCATTCACAAGTTTTTCTATGATATCATAAGATCTTTCATTTATCTGCTCCTGTGGGGCAGAATATAGATCAGACACAGGGCATATCACCTTCATGTCAAGATTCTTGTTTGATTCAACTTCTATTATATGAACATCCTTTTCCTTCTCATCTCCTATCAGAAATCTTGCAATCTCATCAATTGGCTCTGTAGTTGCTGACAATCCTATCCTTGTAAGATTATTGGAATTGTATTGTAAAAATTCAATAATCAGACTGAGCAGTTCTCCCCTCTTGTTTGAGGCTAGATCATGAATCTCATCAATAATGAGGAAATCAACCTGCCTAAACTTTTCCTTGAACTTTGGTGAAAATAAGGAAAGGGCGAGGGATTCCGGAGTTGTGATGAATATGTGTGGAGGGGTTTTATTCATCTTCTGTCTAGCATACTGGCTCGTGTCTCCGGATCTTACACCCACTCTTATTTTTGGAATGTTTATACCTTTTGAAAGTGCAAGTTCTCTAATCTCCTCCAGAGGGACTTCCAGGTTTCTGTGGATATCATTTGCAAGTGCTTTGAGAGGTGATACATAGACACAGTAAATCCTATCCTCAAGTTTTCCCTTCTTTGCCAAAAGGAACAGTTCATTGATTATGACCATGAAACCAGATAATGTTTTACCCGTTCCTGTCGGGCTTGATATCAGGACATTCTTTCTCTGATGTATAAGGGGTATACCTATCCTTTGTGCTTTAGTGGCCTGTTTGTATTTATTTACAAACCACTCTTCTACAATAGGATCAAGAAACTGATCTAGATCATACTGCTCATTATCTCTAATCAGCATTATAGTATCCCCATAGTCTGAAAGGTATCAAAAAAAGATATATAAATATGATTCCCTATAGATTTTCTGAATGGAACAGGGCCATCCTTTCAAGAATCTCAAGAGGATAATTTATTTTCCAGAATGCCAGTTTATCATTATTTATGCTAATTCTGGCATCTGACCCTTTCATTTGTTCGTTTCCTACGATTATTATTTTGCCTGCATAATTTTTAATTCCCATCAATTCAAATGCTTTTTTCACTTGTCTCTGGAGTGATGCATAGACTATGATCTCATTCCAAAGGGATTTTGTTATCATTCTATTCCTAGCATAATTCCCAACGGCATATCTCATTGCAGCTTCGAGATGAATACTCCCAACAAGCCTATCTTCCCTTATCAGAGAATATTCGCTGAACAGGTTTGGATCCAGCGGTCCATCAAGCATTCTTACTCTCAGAGAAATTTCACGCTGTATTTACCGTCACCTGACCCGTTGAAATGGATGATTCGAATTTTGAGAGAAGAGATGCTTTAGACCTTGTTGGTGCGAGCACAAGTTTCAGTACTTCATTTATTGTTGTAACTGGATGTATCTGAATTCTCTGTTTCTTTGCCTCTTCGAGAACTATGTCTTTTTCGTTGCTTAGAGGGACTATCACATTCTTGAATCCCGCTTCAATTGCAGCTTCCACCTTTGCTGTAACTCCTCCCACCGGGAGAACCTGCCCCCTGACACTGAGGGAACCAGTCATTGCATATGTCTGGTCGACAGGAATACCCTCCATTGCTGAAACTATCGCAGTGGCGATAGTAACGCTTGCAGAGTCCCCTTCAACACCCTCGTAACTGCCAACGAACTGAATATGAACATCGTGGTTAGCTATATCCTCACCCGTATATTTCTTTATAACCGCTGAAACATTCTGTACAGCTTCCTTCGCTATTTCCCCGAGTTTTCCAGTTGCAATAACCTTTCCACGATCCCTTTCCTGGGCAGGAGTGACCTCTGCAGCCACAGGCATTATAGTGCCTGAATATTCTGCCATACCTGAACCTGCACTGAAGACTGCCAGCCCATTGACTATTCCTATGGCAAAACCTTCATTGAGGAATGTCTGGTAAGACTTTCCTGCTTCTATATGCTTATCGGCAATCTGCTGCTCAAGTGGCCTAGCCTTAACCTTTCCCTTTATCACATGATCTGATGTAACAACACTTGCACCATCAGCAACTGCCAAGTCTCCAGCCACTCTTATAAGTCCTCCCATTTCCCTCAGTCTTAATGTTATTTTTCCCTTTCTGCCGGCCCTCTTCTGAGCTTCCCTGATTATTTCTGCAATTGCTGTGTAATCAAATGGAGGTATCTTTTTATCTTTTGAGACCTCCTGTGCAACAAATCTGATCAATTTTTTCCTGTTCTCTTCATTATCGTCCATTACTGTATTCATATAAACTTCGTATCCATAACCCCTTATTCTTGATCTCAAAGCAGGATGCATACCCTGAAGTGCGTCCAAATTCCCAGCAGCTACTAAAACATAGTCGCAAGGAACCGGTTCGGTCTGAACCAGTGCACCAGCTGATCTTTCACTCTGACCAGATATCGAATATTTTTTCTCCTGCATTGCTGTGAGAAGACTCTGCTGGCTTTCCATCCTCAGCATATTTATTTCATCGATGAAAAGAACCCCCTTGTTTGCCTTATGAATGTTTCCTGCCTCAACTCTCAAATGAGGTGGAGTCTCAAGACCGCCTGACTGGAAAGGATCGTGCCTCACATCACCTAATAGGGCACCTGCCTGAGCTCCTGTAGAGTCAATAAATGGTGGATTATCATTCTTATCGTGCCCTACAAGTAATTTGGGTACCATTGTCTTATCTTCCCTTGCAATTGGTCCCATATTTAATGCAATGAATAAGAAAGCCGCAGCCATTATGGAGAGGAATATTGGTGTTGCATCAATGCTGTGATTTGAAGGGTAATTTATGAACGCGAAAATTATTCCGAGTATGATTATGAAGAATACAAGAATTCTGACACCCCTCTGTTTTTCCACCCTTTCCGCGTCTGCCCTTTTCTGATAATCCTTCACTATCTCCTTTCCCTTTCCTGCGGGGACTGTAACAACCTTGGGCCTGTTTGGATCATCAGGATTATGAAAGACCAGAATATCCTCCAATTCCTCTTTTGGAAGAAAATCTACCATTGACTGTGCAAGCATAGATTTTCCTGTCCCGGGTTCCCCTATCAGGATTACGTGCCTTTTCTGTTTGGCTGCCCTCTTAATTACCTCCACACCCTGATCTTGACCAATAACCTGATCTATCAGCTTATCAGGTATCTTAATGTCATTTGTAGTGTTAACTCCCTGTGATTTAACCCATTCTTGTAATTCATCCATTCGCGCTCAAAGTGAAATTTAATAATTAAGTGTTTTGATTGATTTCATAACTAATTAGTACTCCATAGATATCGGGGTTATAAGCAATCTATGAATGAAAATTTAGGCGGAATTATTGAAAAATATTTGCATTTTGGTGAAGAAAGTTACAGACTGATTAGGCTTCAGTTTATCTACGGGCTTTCCAGCGGTATATTTGGATTCCTTTTTATTTTTTATCTCACTTTCTTTGGATATTCACCCCTTGAATATGGACTATTAATTTCAATTCAAGGTGTTGCATACATTGTATCAATTGTCCCTTCCGGAGTTTATGCTTCGAGAATTGGGGCTAAGAGAATGATAATTCTTGGTACGTTAGTTGACATTTTAGCATATCCTATGCTTTCCTTTACTTCCTATTTTTATCTGCTAATTATTGCTTCTGCTTTGAGCGGTCTGGCAAGCTCTTTCATGAATTCAAGTTTTTCTTCCCTTATATCAAAATCTTCAGAAGAGTACATACGAAAATATGTATTTTCCCTTTCATCTTTCTTTGGGTTAATAGGAAATACGATTGGAAATATTTTAGGCGGAATAATGCCTGAAATAGGGGTTGCAATCGGTTCCAAAAGTATGGGGTATAGTATGTTACCATTTGTGCTTCTCTTTCTCATTTTCCTTGCCTTTCTAATTTCTACAAAGATAAAAATTGATATTAAACTTAATAAAATGGAAACAAGGCCAAAATTGGACGGTAGTACTAAAAAAATTATCCTTAAACTTATAATTCCTGCTTCCCTTATAGGGTTTGGCGCTGGCTTTCTAATTCCATATTTCCAGCTGCAGTTTAAGTACAGGTTCAATATTAATGTGGAATCAATTTCATATATTTTTGCCCTCACTAATCTTATTATGGCTTTCGTGATACTTTTCGTTCCCTTTATAGCAGAGAAGAGAGGATCGGTATTCACTATTGTAATATTTCAATCATTGGCAACTCTCACGCTCCTTCTTATGCCGTTTATCGGTGGAATAAAGGGTATTGGACTTTCATTATTTACCTCCTTATATATCTTCAGGACTTTGATGATGAATGTATCCAATCCTGTTCAGACTTCATTTGAGCTTTCCCTTATTCAAGAGGAGCATAGGCCATTTATGAGTAGTCTAGTCTCATTTTCTTGGACAGGACTGAACTCAATTTCAACGCTTATTGGTGGGTATCTTATAATGTTTTCACTTAATCTTCCATTTTATATAACGGCATCATTCTATTTTACCAGTTCTATTCTATACATTACTTTCTTCGGAAAGATGAGGATGAGATGATTATTTTAATTCAGAACAAATAACCCCTTATGATAATAGACGGAAAAATTGTTTCAAAAAAAATACTGGATGATATTAAGGAAAAATTAAAAAATGGACCTAAAATTACAATTGCAGCAATAGCTTACAGGGAAGACAGAGAGTCTATAGTTTACTTCAATAGTATCAAAAGGAATGCTGAAAAAGTAGGAATCGCATTCAATTTACTAGAAATCGAAGGAAAGGAGTTGCTTGAAAAAATAGATGAGCTTAACGATGATGAGTCTGTAACGGGAATCATTGCTGGGAGACCCTTCCCACCAGGAATATCTAATGAGGACGTATCACTTGCACTAAATCCCGACAAAGACATTGATTGCATTACACCTCATAATCTTGGACTTCTGAACTTCAATATAAACAGCATTTCCCCTGCAACTCCAAAAGCCACAATAGACATTCTTGAATATAATGGAATAAGTTTTAAAGGAAAGAATGTGCTTATAATCAACAGGTCAGTGACCGTAGGAAGACCTCTCGCAAACATGCTGCTTAACAGGGATGCAACTGTTACTATTGCACATTCTAAGACATCAGATATGGCAAAAATGATTGAAGAAAATGAGATAATAATTCTTGCAGTGGGGAAGGCCGGATATCTGAAGTCATCCTCTCTGAAAGGAAAAAAGGTAGTGGTCGATGTTGGAATAAATGTTGTTGGGAGTAAAATTGTTGGTGATTTTGAGAATGATTCTAATCGGGAAGATATTGATTATACACCAGTCCCTGGCGGTGTAGGTTCAGTAACAAGTGCAGAGATTCTTAAAAATGCACTAGACATAGTGAATCTTTAATAAGATTTATTAATCGAATATCTATACCTTACGGCCTAGGTGCATATTAAATGGGTGTCGATCAAAAGGAAGCCAGACAAAAATTGGCTAATGCGATGAAAAAACTGGCTAAGGAAAACGATTCAAGATTCTGGAAAGATATAGCCGAAAGACTTGAAAAATCAAAAGACAGGATAGTTGAGGTCAATGTTGGAAGGATTTCAAGATACGCCGGGAGCGGTGATACTGTTGTTGTTCCAGGAGTAGTACTTGGATCAGGAGACATTGATGAAGCGATCAATGTAGCTGCACTTTACTTCAGTGAAACCGCGAGAAAGAAAATAACTGAAGCTGGGGGCAGGATTCTTAGCCTTGAAGACCTTATGAATGAAAATTCAAAAGGTAGCAATATTAAAATTATGGGGTAGATAATTGATGAGAGTTATTGATGGATCAAACATGGTTCTCGGGAGATTCTGTTCCTATGTTGCCAAGGAACTCCTAGAGAAAGGGGATGAGATAATTATAGTGAATGCAGAGAAGGCCACCGTAACAGGAAGGAAAGGATATACCATAGGGAGATACAAGATGGAAAGAGATGTAGGTTCTGTAAGGAAAGGACCAAGATTTCCGAAGGAACCTGACAGGATTCTCAGAAGGACGGTCAGGGGAATGCTGCCTATGAAAACAACCAGAGGAAAGGATGCCTTCAAAAAATTGAAGGTATATATAGGCGTTCCGAAGGAATATGCAGAGGTAGCAATCGAAAAACACGATGAATTTAAGAATAAACATGTGTCAAATGTTTTAAGCCTGTATGAAATATCAAGGGAACTTGGATCAAAGGTGAGGATAGATGGTAATTGAAACTAGTGGAGCAAGGAAAACTGCAGTTGCGAGGGCAACTATTCAAGAGGGTAATGGAAGAATCAGGATAAATGGAATTCCAGTTGAAATATTCCAACCTGAACTTGCCAGATTAAAAGTCCTTGAACCCATAACACTGGCAGGTGAGAGAGTGGGTAAAGTGGATATTAATGTTAGAACGAGAGGGGGAGGAGTTATTGGGCAAGCTGAGGCTGCAAGGACAGCCATTTCCAGGGCCCTCATAGAATTTTTCAAAGATCAAGATCTGGAGAAAATTTACAAAGATTATGATAGAACATTGCTCGTAAATGATGTTAGAAAGAAGCTTCCTAAAAAGCCCGGAGGAAAGGGAGCCAGGAAGAAGAGACAGAAGTCTTATAGGTGATTTAGGAAATGATAATACCAGTAAGGTGCTTCAGCTGTGGAAGGGTTATAGCTTCTGATTACGTAAAATTCAAAGCAGAGGTTGACTCAATAAGAACGAAAGAGGGTAGGGAACCTACCCCCGAGGAAATTTCCAAAACACTTGATGACTTAAATGTCACAAGATACTGTTGCAGAAGAATGATTCTTTCAAACGCTGAACTCCTTCAGGAAATTATGCCCTTTGACTAATGGGACCGTAGGGTAGATTGGACCATCCTACCAGCTTGGGGTGTTGGTGACCCGAGTTCAAATCTCGGCGGTCCCATCTGATGCTATGACGGTTCCTCCGGGGATTTGTACTAGCTCCTTTTCCTGATACCTGC
>CAZIOW010000022.1:17506-26712 GCA_964541025.1 uncultured Thermoplasmatales archaeon | reverse complement strand
TCGCATATTGAATCTATGTTGTCAGTCTCCTTTCCACATATAATACATTTCGTAAAACCTTAATCAAATAATAAAATAAATTCTTATTCTTTCCTCCTGTTTTTCAAATATTCATCTGGAGAATCAAAAAATTCCCTGAAATACATGCAATTATCCTTTCCCTTGCATGTGAGTAAATTCAATTTAAAACAGCCGTGGCTGTCGAGATAAACACATTCATTTTCCATTACATTGTATAAATTCCATATCTCACATTCTTCCTGAAGGCATTTATAGGAGGGATATTTATAATGGCATATACCCTGAAGGTCTGAGAAGGCACATCTCATATCAAATTAATATGTTCCAAGATAAAAAATTGTTGTATTATCCAATTAGCTAAAATGATGTATGGGGAGGGCTGAAAATGGAACGAGAAATTATTTCTAGTTCTCTGATCCTCTCATTTTACGGTTGTCGACATTATTGAATCAAATGTTTTGGTGGATTGTTTAAGTCAGAAAGGTTAGTAAATTTTGAAATTTGTCATTTCATCTAATGTTATTTTCCAGTATCTGGTAATTTATATTTAAGAAAATCTAGAACATCACTTAAAAATTATATTTTTTATGGTAAAGAATGAATGTGTAAGAAATATTCGCCCTAGTAGTATAATAATCAGTAAAATCTTAAATATGATTACCTACTATAACTTTGGAGATACATGAATATCTATCTGTTGATCAGAAAGATCATTCAGGGAATCACTCTGGCAATTCTCTTGGCTGTAATAATTTATATCGTCTACCGTTTGATGCCTGGTAACCCTGCAGAATTGTTTTTATTTGGTGCAAAACATAACGGCGCAACAGAAGCAGAGGAAAAGGCCCTGCTTGCTGAACTTGGACTAAGTGGGGGAAAATGGAACCTGATGAATTTCTTGATTTATATGAAGGATATGTTCACATTTAATTTTGGCTATGATTATATAAGAGGGGAGACAGTATGGCAGATAATAGATTACGCAATGCCTTTTACTCTCATATTGCTTGGCACTGCTCTCGCATTATCATTTATTGTAGGAATTCCACTTGGAATACTGACATCGTGGGTCAGGGGAAGGAAATCCGAATCATTTAGTATAACAATAAGCCTCATCCTAAACTCAATACCTTTCTTTATACTCGGTGTAATTCTCTATATATACCTTGTTTCCTATTACCATGTGTTCCCTGTGACTTCGGGATTTAGCAATTATTACCTGTATCACCTCTCACTCCATAACCTGGAATACATGCTCTACAAGATGGCACTCCCACTGTTAACTCTGGTTATAATAGAAGCTGCTGCACATGTATTGACAATGAGAGCTGCCATGGTTTCAACGCTGGGTGAAGATTTTATTTTGACAGCAAGGGCAAAGGGAGTATCAGAGGGTTCAATCATGTTCCATCATGCTGCAAGGAATGCTATGATCCCTGTCACAACAAGGATGGCACTGGAATTTGCAGGATTGACAGGTGGTGCTGTTATAGTAGAAATACTATTCTCATGGCCAGGCATAGGTCATATACTTTATTACGCTACACTGACAGAAGATTACCCGTTATCAGAGGGTGCATTGTTTTTAATATCTCTGGTCACAATCATAGCATACGTGATAATTGATTATATCCACGCATGGCTCGATCCAAGGATAAGTGTTTGAGGTGATATGAGTGGAAAAGGATGAAAAGACTAAGATCGAAAGCGAAGGGTTAAGGAGGATAAGGTTAGAATTCTTCTTCAGGAGACTGTACAGGAACTGGAAGGTATACTATAAATCCGGATATGGGAAGGCTGGATTTTACATAATAGTATTTTTCGTAGTCCTGACTGTACTTGCACCAGTTCTGACATTCCATAATCCCATGAATTTCGTAGCACCTCTTCAGGACACTTACACTGCAAAGGTGGAAATGACCTCCCCTGTAGGTAGTAACTTTACAGTAAATGATTCAATTCTTTCCACAACCTCAATAAATTCACAGGGAAGTTATCTACTTTACACTACTGCCAAAAACGGGTCATTATACGGGATAGGCTTGGGTGCTACCTCTTATACTGCAGCAGGAAAATTCTTTGACATATATAATCCTGATTTCGGAAGTAGCTATAAGGTATTCCCGGTGTCAGTTGTTCCTGTTTCCAATTACAATCATTTCATTTCAAGCGGGTATAGTTCTTTGCAGTACAATTCATATTTTGTCATAAGTTCAACGAATGGTACTTGGTCCAAGATTGTTACAGGAGAAATAACCTGGTCAGGTGGTTCACAGGGGTACGGAACGCCATCTGCAACTAATGTACAACTTATTACCTTAAAATATCCTCTAATAAATCCTGCGGAACTGAATTCACTGTCACTATCACAGTCACCCCCCACTTGGGTACCATTCGACAACCTTTCCGCTTTATCATCTGGCTTCTTGCCTGCTCTGGTCATTACAGAGGGTCTCCAGGCAAACAATACAATAAATGTATCATCATTCTTTCTGAATTCAAATATTATGAACTGGCATATTTCAATTCCCGCCCAAGGTTATACAAGCAAACCAATTTTGTATGGGTCTTTCTTTTCACCATCCCAGTTCAGAAAGGCTTCAGTTATCATAATTCACAACAACAATATAATGTCATATTCAATGGTCTCAGGAAAGCAAAGATGGAACAGTACCCTTCCCATAACCTTAAATTATAACGTGCAGCCTGTAATTCCAACGGATTATCAAATATCAGTGACGGGAAGCAGTATGATGTTCCTGGCTGGACAGAATCAGGATACGCTTTATGGTGTATATCTGGCAAATGGAACAGGTGTTAACATAGCCAGCTTCAGCGATAGGATAAATGGGATCGTTACGTCACAGGGCAGTTCCGGATTCCCATCATATATAATGGTTGAAACAAATTACTCTATATATTCCATAACAGGCATAGGGAAGGTGAGCGCCCCTTTTAACATAAACAAGGCTGATGGAAAGCTGATATTCAATCCACTGTACATTGAAGACAAGACATCGGCAATATTTGCATCAAACAAGGGCCTTCTCATGGAAGTGTCTTCTCAGCTCGGTAAAGATGCTGCCCTTTGGACTCTAGTACTGCCATCAAGTTCACTACCTATTCAGCAGCCTATACTGTTCAGGAACGCGGAAACAGGGAGAACATCTATAAGCTTTATTTCAGCGGAAGGCATGCTCAATATTTATGCATCGGCAGGTGTGGACAGGAATCCTATACCTCCAACACTCAACAGTCCCTCAGGAAATATATACCTGTTCGGTACCAACAGCGACGGTAACGATCTGTGGAGTCAATACATAGCGAGTTTTCCAACTGACTGGGAATTCGGAATTTCAGTCGCAATAGGTGTCATGGTTATATCAGTGCTCATTGCCATGATAGTAGGATATGCAGGACCGATAACAAGCTCCGTTTTCGAAACAATATCACTCGTGGTTTATCTCATACCAGGTCTTGCCTTCTTGATAGCACTTGCATCCGTATTGGGGCCTTCTGAGATTAATATAATCATAGTTCTCACTGTTATAGGGTGGCCTTTTACGGCATTGACTATGATAGGAATAGTGAGGCAGATAAAATCCAGGACGTTCGTAGAGGCTGCCAAGGTTTCGGGGACATCAACTTGGCAGATACTCATAAAACACATGCTCCCGAATATGACGCCGCTTTTGGTCTATTTCCTCGCACTTGCCATTGGAGGTGCTGTAGCAGGGGTAGCCACTCTGCAATTTCTTGGAATAGCACCACTTACAATACCAACATGGGGAGGTATGCTGCAGCCCATATTCAATAATTATTTCCTTGCAGCCCAGGCTCCATGGTGGGTTCTGCCACCTTCAATAACCATAACAGCATTCATAATGGCTTTCATATTCGTTTCAAGGGGTCTTGATGAAGTCGTTAATCCCAGACTGAGGAGGCAATAAAATGGTCGAAATCCTGAATAATGAAAATAGAGAGGAATTACTTCTGGAAGTATCAAATTTAAGCGTGGATTTCTTAACAGATTACGGAAATGTGAAAGCGCTGAGAAACATAAACCTTAAAATGAACAATAATGAATTCATCGGAATAGTCGGAGAAAGCGGATCAGGGAAATCTACACTTGGCCTGTCAATTTCCGCACTTCTTCCACCGAATTCCGTAACAAAGGGTTATGTAAAGTTCAAAGGTAAGATAATAGCAGGCGAAGGAATTTCAGGGGTTGAATACAAGAAAGCAAAGCGTTCTGAGAAAAAAATTCTGACTGATACTCTGGCCAACATAAGATGGAAGGGAATATCGATGATATTCCAGGGAGCCATGAACTCATTTAATCCAGTATACACAATTGGGAAGCAACTGGAAGAGGTTTATAAGCTTCACACAGACCTTACGAAGGAGGAAATTCATGAGAAGGTAATAGAAAATATGAAATCAGCAAACCTTGACCCATCCCTGCTCAAAAGTTACCCTCATGAGTTGAGCGGTGGCATGAAGCAAAGGGCAATAATTGCCATGGCCCTGGCTCTGTCCCCTGACCTCGTAATAGCTGATGAGCCAACTACTGGTCTTGACGTGATATCACAAGCCAAGATCATAGATGAACTCAAGAAATTGAGAAAGGAAGGGAAAATAAAATCATTGATAATCATTTCACATGATATTGGTGTAGTATCCCAGCTCGCGGACAGAATACTGGTAATGTATGGCGGGCATATATTTGAGGAAGGAACAAGTTCGCAAATATTGCAGAGACCCCTTAACCCTTATACTTTCGCGCTCCTGAACAGCTATCCTTCAATCTCCAAGACAAATAAAGTGTTGATGGGCATCCCAGGGAAGGTACCAGATATGATCGAAGCATATGATGGTTGTATTTTTTCGGAAAGATGCCCTTTCTCTAAATCAATTTGCCTTAGTGATATGCCCAAGCTGGTAGAAATTTCGGAAGGAAGGAAAACATACTGTCATTTTGCCAATGAGATCAATGAAGACCCTGAGAAATTCTTCAAATCGAAGGCAGAGAATATTTCATCTTACGACCCGTCAATAATACAGAAACAGGACGTAAGCAGGAATGATGTTTTAATGAAGGTAGAGAATCTGATGAAATTCTACGACATACGTTCAAGGGCATTCGGTGAATTATTTTCAAGGTCAAATGAAAAGAAAATGGTGCACGCAGTTGATAATATTTCAGTGGACATAAGATCATCAGAAATCCTTGGCGTTGTGGGTGAAAGTGGTTCTGGAAAGACGACCTTTGGACGTCTTATCATGAGAACTATAAGCCCAACAAATGGCAGTATACTTTTTAATTTCGGGGAAGAAGGAAAGACCAAACTTACAGATATAACCAAAGCCAAGGAAAAGTCCTCATTAATGAAAAAATACAGGGAATACACCCAGATGATTTTCCAGGATCCATATGATTCTCTGAACCCAAAAATGATAATACTGGATATAGTGCAGGAGCCTATCAAGTCGCATAAGGTTACCAACAATCCGGAGGAAAGAGAAGAAATGGTCGTAGGTTCCCTTGATGTAGCAAAGCTTAACCCGCCTGAAAGATACCTGTACAGATTCCCTCACGAACTTTCTGGCGGGGAAAGGCAGAGAGTGTCAATTGCCCGTGCCTTTGTTCTAAAACCTAAGCTTCTGGTTGCCGACGAACCAATATCCATGCTCGACGTAAGTTTGAGAGCTGATTTCCTTAATCTTATATTGAAATTAAGAAAGGACTTCTCATTAACACTAGTCTACATAAGTCACGACATAGCATCCGCAAGATACATTTGTGACAATATTATGGTAATGTACCTTGGGTCAGCAGTGGAATATGGTTCGTCGGAAGAAATTATCCAAAATCCGTTGCATCCATATACAAAAGCTTTAATAAAGGCGATTCCTGATATATCAGGGACAAAGACAATTTCAGAGATTGATATTAAGGGGGAAGTGGGCAACGCAATAGATCTTCCCAAGGGATGCAGGTTCTATGACAGATGCATATATGCACAGGAAAAATGCAAGGATGAGTCACCGCCTCTTAAGGGTTCTGAAAATCACTGGTACCTTTGTCATTTCACCCAGGAGGAATTATCAAAAATCAAGGAAGGCAAAAAGGTAAATACAGATGATGCAGGATAATGCAGAGAGGAGATTAATCCTTAAATTATCCTCAGTTCCTCTCATCTTTTTGATTGTTTTACTTGTTACACCTCTCCCTTTTTATTTCAGAGGAATATTCAATTACCTTGAAATTATGCCTCTGATAATATTTTTGAGCGGGATAATAGTTATAGCTGTGGGTGCATTCTGGGATTTCGGAGCAAGGATATATATCAAAGAAGTGATGGATTCAAGAATGAAAATCACCGATGAAGATATAATTTATATCAATAAACAGCAGCTTAAAATGACTATTGTGTATGTCATAATAGGTTTCATCTATTTCATCACTGCCCTGATCATATACTCATTGTAGCAAGAAATAAATATTCTCCTTATACCAAAATTAAAATTTAATTACATCAACTTCAACATTTATAAGAAAATATCTCGAACTATTAAATGAAATAGCAAAATCTTAAATACCATTTTTAGAATGCATAATAGGTGATAATGGCAATGCAAAAAAAGTCTTTAAGTATAGCGCAGGGAATGAAAAAAAATGAAACAGCGACAATCATTATTACATTAATACTTATAGCATCATCACTGATATTTTTGACCATGGCTGCAAATGTGAATGCACAGACATCTTCAAGTGCAACACCATGGACCTATCCGACAACCACCATGCAGGAGCCAGGATATACAGGCGGAGTTTATAAAATGGCAGCTACAGACAGTGTTGAACACCTGAATATATGGCAGACAACTGATCTTTACAGTTTCATGCTGCTTGATGAAATATATGATTCCCCGACAGTTTTATCCCCAAATGAAACAATCCTGCCCTGGTTGTCCACAAACTGGATTGAAAAGAATGTGACCGGACAGAATATAACCACTTTTGATCCTATAACTGGATCTAGGGTACCTGTAGAGTACGAATGGATAGTTAACATAAGACCCGGTGTACAGTGGACAGACTGGACACCGCAGAACCAGAATGCAACTTATGTATATTCCAATCATACAGTCACATCTTCATATTCTCACACATTCACCTCTTTCCCATCCATGACAATGCGCACGCATTACGTGCAATCAGCAGATTTTATTCTTTCATGGGAAATACTGGAATCTGCGCTTGATTATAGTGGGTCATTTACCAATGTTGTAAATGTGATACCGATCAACAATCTCACGGTACAGTACGATCTGAGCTCCCAGTCCGCAACTTTCGTGACATACACGCTTGAAACCCCAATACTGCCTTATCATATATGGGTCAACCATGACTGGTCAACCACCGATCCGGCAGCATTTAATTATACCGGGGCTCCAAATGGATATGATACCTGGAATATGAATTACAACCCGTCAAACTTTACTGCAACCGGACTGGTTGGGACAGGACCGTTCATGATGTACAACACCTACGGTGAACCTTATGGTCAATGGGTACCAGATGAGTACTGGAGCCTCTATGTGAATCCCCATTACTTTGTCCAGTATGTTTCATCTCTGGAACAGTATACTCCGAAATTCTATGAGCTTTATACACCGCAGTACCTGTCACTTTCTGCAGCTGTAACCGCTGAATCACTTGGACAGGTTTATACAATTGAGGAAGGTGTTCCGCCGACATTCCTACCAACCGTGAATACAATGAAATCAACCTATGTTTATGAGAAACCTTCCACATCATACGGTTACATACAAATGAATTCATATAATACAGATGCGCCGTTCAATTTCACATCTGTAAGGCAGGCTCTAAATTATGCAACTAACAAAGCCTACCTTGCTACTGTGATTGATGAAGGTTATACAATACTTGGTCAGCCTGTTGTACCTGTCTCAGATTCAGTATGGCACAATTTCTCAACGCCCCAATATTCGTATAATCCCGCAAAGGCAATGGCGTTGCTGAACAGCACACCAGGTATGAAATATATAAGTGGACAGTATTACTATAAAGGAAAGCCCGTGACGGCAAATATGCAGATAACTGTGGCTTCCGAAGATCCTCTTGGTGTCGAAGCAGCCCTGGGGATAGCAAATGAATGGGACGCAATTGGAATACCCACAACCGTTACTCAGGAGGCATTCACAACCTTGGTCTCAAATCTTATAACATACAGTTATCAGATGATAAACCTGGGCATAACGGGAATTTATGGTGATCCAACTGGAGATTTCTTGTCGTTTTATAACACTGAGGGACTGGGTACAGGATTCTACCTGGGTCCATTCACTAATATCACTTATGCAGGAGTAAATTACACCGGTCAACAGATAACTGATCTTATGAATAACCTGACCGTTGAACTCAATACTATTACAAATTTCACAGAGAGAATATCCATAGCGGATGAAATAGAAGGAATAGCTGCCATAGAGTCAACAATGATAAATCTTGGATACCCGGTGGATATACTTCCATTCACTAACAGCACATTCACGGGAGTGATAAGGGATACGCTGCCTTATTCCTCATTCATGTGGTGGAATTTCCTATCACTGCATCTGAAGACCACCACAAAGCCTGTTATAAAGACAATAACAACAGTTCCTGTAACTCTAAAAGTTGGAATGGTCCCATCTGAAAAGATATACTACAATGGGCAATATGGAAATGTAACAATAGAGGTCAGAAACCAGTATGGACAGCCTGTATCGGGTGCATCCGTTGTCGTCGGCTACTCTCCACAGGGAGCCATTTTGAATGTATCATCTGACACTGGAACAACTAACTCTGCCGGAGAGTATGTATGGGAATTCAAGATTCTGGCCAACAATCCTCTAACGTATACCTCTGATTACGTTTCAGAGATAAATGTATCAGCATCTGCATCCTATTCCTCATCCGTAACTCCTTATACCACTGCACTTGGTTACACCTTCATAGATGTAGCCCCGCAATCAGTGGCATATTCGGTGAGCGGACCAACAGTTATAATGAACAACAGTAAATGGAGTTATTACAACATCACAGTTTATAACCCTGTGACATCTACTCCAATATCAGGCTACAAATATACTGTTCAGGCTCTTTCTGGTGCAGT
>CAZIOW010000022.1:0-17447 GCA_964541025.1 uncultured Thermoplasmatales archaeon | reverse complement strand
TCATCGCAGCAGAGTGTTACAACAATATCATCATACAATCCTGTATATGGATTCGGTTTCCAGGCTGCGTATGTGAATCAGGTAGTGTACAATTCCACATTAAATGCAAATGTTACCACTCCTGTTATTGATTATAACCTAACGTCTGTTTCTGGTGTTACATCATCGAATGGACTGATATCATTGAAAGTGGCAGTCAATCCTGACACAAATTACACAATGAATGGCGGTTCCACTTTTGTATCATACATATTCCTGGGCAACTACGCAGCAGGAGCTCCAATGACGGGAGAGCCTCCTTACGCAGTCATTGGGGAGCAAACCTCTGCCACAAATCCAAATGGTTTCGGTGTCATCCAGCCAGTTGAAATTCCATTATCTGTATCAAGTATTTCAACTAACATAAGCATATCAATTACTGCACCTTCCACGGTACCTTATGATGGAATGACAAATGTTACAGTGACGGTGACGGGTCCAAATGGCCCTGTTCCTAATTACACCTTAACCCTTGTATCGCAGAATGCATTAGGTGCAAACAGGGGATTCTTCTCCTCAACAAGCGGTACCCAGATAATGGCATACAATCCAAATGAATATTTCGGGAGCAGGTTCTTCCCAGGAATAACAGTGATAACAAATTCAACAGGACAGGCGACAGTTTCATTCAGTGCTGGCCTCTACAGCATAAACTACTATCCAAATGGATCATTCGGCTGGTTCTCATCTGAGCCATTCACAGACAATTATATGGTGCCAGAGGATGAGTTCCAGATTTCAGCCATGGGCTCGACAGGAGTTCTTGCCACTACAACAATAGTATCGACCCAATACACGAATAATGTACCGCCACCTGTCTTTGTAACTGCACATCCATCAACGACGAATGTCTACAATAATGTTGTAGCTCTGACAGGCAATTCTACATACAACGTGTATCTTAATGCAACACTTGCGACTCCTTATGGTCCTAACACAGGAAATATACCTGTGACACTGTCTGTTTCAGCAGGAACACTTAGCAGCAGTAATGTAACAATTGGTTCAAGTGGAACTGTTATGGTAACTTATACTGCGCCAAACGTGACTGTGATGACGCCTGTGACGCTAACAATTTCATATAACGGAACAAAGACCACGCAGACATTCTTCGTAGTCCCTACACCTCCCAGCATAGTACATACTGTTACACAATATGTGAACAGAACAGTTAATGTAACACATACCGTAACAGTAACAAGCCCATTGGTCTATGTATTCGGTGTGCTGACAGTAATATTCCTTATCACGACAGTGGTGGGATTCACAAGGCGCAAGAAACCAGCAGAAGTGAAGAAACAAGAATAATTACAATTTATTATTTATTTTCATTATTTACTATTTAATGAAAGATAATAAAATTTCTAAGGCCTCAGTCTCCTGATGGTTCTCGGGAATGGTACAGCATTCTTGATATGGTCAAGCCCTGCAAGCCAAGTGACCAATCTATCAATACCCAGGCCAAATCCTGCGTGGGGTACACTTCCATATCTCCTCAAATCTATGTACCATTCGTAGTCTTCTGGATTCAAGCCATTTGATATTATTCTCTGTATAAGTTCATCCTTGCTCCATATTCTTTCGCCCCCGCCTATAACCTCTCCGTATCCTTCAGGGGCCAGTAAATCATGGCACAAAACATGATCTGGATCATCAGGATCAGGTCTATGATAAAAAGGCTTCAATGAAGTCGGATAATTATAGACAAAAATTGGTTTATCAAAACCCTCAGTTATTTCCCTTTCCTCTTTTTCTCCCAGATCGACTATATCCTCGAGTTGCATTCCCTTTGATCTTCCTATTTCTATTATTTTCTCATAGTTGTATCTATAGAATGGTTTCTCAATGTTTTTAAGCTTCTCCGAATCACGCTTCAGTAACAATAATTCTTCCTTATTCTTAGAAAGCAAATCATTTGCTATCCTGATTATAAGCTCCTCCTCCATATCCATCATGTTTTGATTTCCTATCCATGCCACCTCTCCTTCAAGATGTGAAAATTCTGTAAGGTGCCTTCTAGTTCTGGATTTCTCTGCTCTGAAGGAAGGAGAAATGGTATAAACCCTTTCCAGCGAGAAAATGAACGCTTCCAGATAGAACTGAGATGATTGTGTAAGATATGCCTTCTCACCGAAATACGGGACTTCAAAGAGAGTAGATCCTCCCTCTACTGCCGCCCCGACAAACATTGGTGGATTCACCTCATGATAAAAATTTTCCTTGAAGTAAGATCTAGCAGAATCATAAACAGTCTCTCTTATTTTAAGGGTAGCAGTCATCTCCCTGCTTCTCAGCCAGAGATGCCTGATATCGAGAAGGAATTCATCACTCTTGTCCTTTGTTATTGGAAATTTTTCTGCAAAATTATATACTTTCAATGTTTTCAGATGTATTTCATAACCAGTTATTGCCTTCCCTTCTTTAGCTAAGGCCCCTGAAACTTCAAGTGAACTTTCAATAGTCAGCCTTTTGGCATTCTCGAAATCCGCATCGCTAATGGTCCCCCTCTCAACTATTGTTTGGACTATTCCAGTAGAATCCCTTATTATAATAAAGATCAATCTACCCGATTCCCTCCATCTGTAAACCCAGCCTCGTATAGAAACTTCCTTCCCAATGAGTTCATCCTTGAGTATTTCAGATATCTGCATAAAATCCTAATTGGGCTTAATATTTGTTTTTTTCTACCTGATTCATTTCATTTTATCTAACTGTAAAAAACAATCATTGAGAAGTTGATACCTTTAGCCAATAAATTCTATAGAATCATTTTTTTGATTAGTCTAATAAACAAATCAATAAAGGATAAATTAGAGTTATCAATATATTAGTGTGCAAAATTGTATTCTTTATATTCCCAAGAGTCATAAAATCAATGAATACGACATAAGATTTGCTAAAGCTTTGGAATCTTGTGGGCTAAATTTAACTGTTATAGAAAGTCTGAAAATCGATTCAGAATCATTTTTAAAAAATAATAATATTGTTAAAATTAATGATAGCTCGATAAACATTTCTGACGAAATCAAAATGAATAAAATTCAGAAATATTACTGCAGTAAATGTCAAAGACTTTTCTCATGGAGGGAAATTATCAGGAATACCAGAAACCAGGATTACTTAATAGGATACTATAAAAATGATAACAAATTTCTTCTGTTTCCATACCTTTCCTCAAGATATATCCCCGAGAAATGGATAAGAATTGAGGGAAAGGAAAACGTTTATTATGTTGATGCAGAGACGTATAACATTTTAAAAAATATACTAAGGCAAGGTAAGAAGGTTAGCAAAGAGGTCATCTATGCTTCCTTCCCAGATTCAATAAATTCTCCAACTGTAAATATTGAAAATATTCACATATTCATTTTCAAATACTTTTACTATGAAAAAAGATGCCCAAAATGCAAGTCAGTTTTAGTGAAGAGGAATGTTAGTGAGATAAGGAAGAATGATATTGTTATTGGATATCAAATAGGTAATGGCAATATACTTAAAAATGAATATGGTGAAGTATTAGCTCATATCGGCAATGAAGGCAGAAATTTGATTTATGTTCCCGAAGAACTATACAGCTCCACCAGAAAATTATATTCAAATGAAATTGACATTCGGTCCTATTCAGGAATTTCATCTTCAAAGACAATATTGAAAAAAATTGCCAGGATAGGAAGAAACCTAAAGGAATTATCGGGAGAAGAAAATGATTACATTGATTCAATTGCCATAAATTATGTTGAATCATTGAAGAGAAAGGTTGTAAGCGAAGTATTAAGTGGCAACTACGACAATGCTGCAAAATTATTTTATAAGGGGGCGAGAACATTTGATCTATTCTTTATTCAGGGTGCAAGGAGAACATATGGAATTCCAAAGGTTGCAATCTCTCAACTCAATGAAGCTTTTGAATCTCTGTTCAATTCAAATTCACTAAAAATAAAACTTAATGAAAAAGAGTTGGGTGGAGAATGGAATAATTTTATAGATCTCTATGAGAACGCAGAAAAGCTGAAGGCAAAAATGGCTGGCCGGCGTCATTCATATAATAGCATTGTGATTAGCACCGTTAGTCCCCTTCCTCCTGAACCAGAAATGAAAAACATTCTCAATGTAAAAGAACTGCAGATAATCCAGGGAGTATGGCACGGTGTCAAATTTATACTTAAACCGAACATGGAGAAGATAGGAAAATATTATAAAAATTATGCATCAAAGATTTCATTTCTTCTTAGCAAGAAAGAGGCTAAAGACATTATCAAGAAGATAGAGGCTGGAGAGTATTATCTTGGAATAGAAGGTCAATCTCTAAGGATAACCAGAGAAATGGTCACAATTATACCTAAGCTCCCAGAAGGGTACCAGAAAGGTCAATTCAAAATGGGCGAATTTTATCTCTCTACTGACGTGGACAACTGTGAAAAGCAAATCGATAATATTATAAGAAAAGTAAATTACCAGAGGCATAAACTGAGAATGAGGTCTGATGATCCTGTTGATATAGTGATACCTAATGGAGAATGCAATGAATTCTTGGAAACAAACAGGGGTTTAATCGTAAAAAGAACTAATGCTCGGAAAATACTATTTGAAGACTCATTCAGGGTAATCCCATTTTACAGGAGTTACATAAGGAGGGCAATCAGCGGATACTTGGGGGTGGACGATTCAGTTGCTGAAAATATAATTAAAGAAGGAGTTGAAAATCTGTATTTGTTGCAGGTTGGAGATCTCATCTCAATGCCTATAAAGAATCAGGAAGTTAAGGCAAAAATCATCGAGGCAAGGAAGAGAATTATTGAACCTGTGGACGAAATAGATTATGTCTACTGCTCACTCTGTGGAGGTGATGTTGAAAATGGAATTTGCAAAAAATGCGGATTCCACTATGAATGATTATAAATTTCCCAAAAAGTTTCCTTGAATTTCGGTACTGTTTCATATGAATTTAATTTATCCATATCAACCCAAATGGATTCCGAATTTTCCCAGTTTAGTCTTATATTTTCCTGTTCTGTCTTCATTATTATTGGAGTTATTCTGAAGATGGTTCTATCATCCCTAACATATACAATTTTCCCTTTGCTTAGAAGCTTTGCATCTGTTATTCCGCATTCCTCCATCATCTCTCTCCTTCCAGTTTCTTCTGGCGTCTCTTCTTTTTCTATATATCCGGAAATCCCACCATATTGACACTTGTAAGTTGAAACTTTATCTGATCTTTTAAGAAGTAAGATTTGATTTCCTTTGAGAAGATAGACTGTGGCGACATCCTTTTCCGCTATATTTTTTATACTCACTGATCCTTCCTTTCCATCCATTCTGACTATATCGCCCTCCCTGAATATATCGAGAGGAATCCTGTCAATCATCGGTATCTCACTTATTATTGCTCCAGTTAAAACAACCTGCTCCGCAGCCTCATTTATAATTCCTGCAGGTGCATAATTACTATTTTTTAACTCTAGAAGCACGTAAGAACCTACAGTTGATCCTCTTCCTCCCTTGAAAATCAGTATTCTATCCCTGAAGCTTTTCCCAGAACATGGCCCGCTGACAATAATACCTGATTTGCTCATTTCCCCTAGAGGAGATATTGTCTGATTGCAAACAAGTGCATCCGCTTCTGCTGTACCGGGTGCCATCCCTCTTCCCATTATCAAGCTATCACCCACTTCATCAATTGCATTATTCCTTTGAAAGTTACTTCCTGATTACCATACTCCTTCAAAGGCAGGTAGAACGAGGCCTTTCCACTGTTTGTGGCAGTTCTATGATACTTGTTGCTTAAAGGTGAAACTACCATGCAGGTATCAACAAAAACCTTCCCTCCAAAATTCTCTATTTCCCTTACTGCATCCCTAGCCTCTTCTTTCACTCTTCTATTCGTGAAAAGGAAGAGATCAGGTCCAATTTTTCTCCTGCCTCTAACTAGTCCTGCAATGTAATTTAGTTCTTCAACTGACAGATGGGGACACCCTATTGCTATCAGCTCTGGCTCTTTATCCCCTGAAAATCTGTCCATTATGTTTTCGATATCAGAACTTTGAACTTCTATAGTTTCAACTCCATCTTTCACAAGATGAGATTCTGGAGTAACCCCATCAACATGGAACATGGGTACAGAAGACGCAGCACCAAAGGCAGCAGCGAAAGCCTTGACCTCAAATAACTTGGAACTCTTCTGTCCTTTAATAAGTGGAATCTTGCCCCTTCCATTGTAACCTGTGTAAAGTCCAAGAGCTGCCATCTCCGAATAGTCCAACGTTTTATAGGGTTTTATAACAATATCTGCATATCTATTTTCCTCTTCATGCATACCATGGTCTGGAGTCTTTCCTATTATGCCTGCAGACAAGGCGGAAGGACCGCTCTCCCTGTTGGTTCTGGCTCCGATTATTGAGTTTGCGTAAGTGATAGCAGAACTTTCAGCCCATGCTATGTGATCCCCAAACTTGGGTTCATTGTAAAAGTAATAGGGTGTGCAGGTATAACTGTTCATTATACCCATATCCTGATATATTTTCACAACTTCCAATTGTTTTTTTCTGAAATTGTCATCTATTTCAACCGGGCCTTCCTCAGTTAAATCAAACCCCAATGGATTAATGGAAGTTGGCACAGAGACCTTTTCAGATATTTTCCTTAAAAATTTCAACCCCCCTTCCCCTATATTCTTGTAAGATACTCCGGACACATGGGCCGATTTTATTGGAATCAGTCTTCTAGCTCCTCCGAGTTCACCCAGTGAATAGAGTAACCTTATGGCAATTTTCTTTGCCTCTCCGTATTCTCCGTCAAAGATTTTCTCCTCCTCAGGTGTAAGATACATTATTTTCTAACTCCATTATAAAACTCTTTAATTTTTTGTAACGGGTCAGCTGACAAAATTATACTCCTTCCTATTATTACATAATCCGCTCCATTCTTCATGGCCTCTGCATAACTTCCCCCCTGCGTTCCCACTCCTGGGGAAAGAATGGAGAGTTTCGCTGCATCTTTAATGACCTTGATCCTCTCTGGTCTTGTAGCAGGAGCTACTAGCCCATCAGCACCTATTTCCTTGGCCATAGCAGCTATTTTCTCAGAAACTGGGGTGATGAATTGAAGGCTTCCCCGGTGGCTCATTTCTGCTACCACATATAATTCTCGTGACACATCCCTGACAGCCTTCATGGTATCTGAACCTACAAAACCCTGCATTATAATGCCCCTCACCCCGTATGATGATATTTTTTTTGCAATCGACTGAGAAACATCCGGAATATCTGCTATTTTAATGTCCACTATGACATTGGCAATAGAACTTATTTTGGTTAAGACCTGAAGTCCGTTATTAAGAATAAGAGGATAACCGACCTTGAAAGCATAAACCTCATCTTTGAGAATCCGTGCAATCCTGATAGCCTCAGTTTCTTCTTCTAAGTCGAGAGCGACGATAATATTTTTTTCCATGATTAGGAATTACCTTCAATAATAAAATTTTCCCGCCAGAACATGTTTTCTTATTGCAATAGTATTTACAGGACATGGTAAATTAATTAAAGGATAATTCTTAATATTATCAATGATTTTCTCTTGGCAAATTGATTAGAATGACTCAAGAAGATATAGGATCACCAAGAAAATTTTTCGAATATCTGGATGAGCTGCTGGGCAGGCTGAAGAAGACCATAATTTTTTTCATAGCGTTTTTTTTCATATTATTTCTTACAGGTCCTCAAAAGTTTATCTTCCTAGGAAACACATTAATACTACCATTCCCAAATTTTTTAAACAGTTTTTCCATTCTTCTGTTAAAGCAGATTGAATTTGCCCTCGTCCCCAAGGGAATGGTTCTGATAAATATAGCGCCATTTGATATAGTTGTTAGTGACGTGTATGTTGCACTATCTGTATCTCTCTCCTTAACAATTCCACTGTTAATATATCAGATTTTATCATTCGCTTCCCCCGGGTTGTATTCACAGGAGAAAAAGGTCATTGTGTATTCCATTTTACCAATTTTCATATTATTTGCAGCGGGCGTAATATTTGCCCTGAAAGAGATTATCCCACTTCTCTTAAAATTGATCTATGAATTCTCACTGAATCTTCATGTTTTGCCTACAATGGGTATAAAGGATTTTATTTCCATAGTATTGCTCATATCTATAGGGATGGGTGCGGTATTTGAAACACCGGTAATAATTGTCACTCTTTCTTATCTAAGAATAGTAAAGCCCTCTTACTGGTTCAAAAACTGGAGATATGCAATAATAGGAGCCTTTTTCATAGCCCTGCTAATATCTCCTGGTGCTACAGGAGGGATTATGGAGGTCACAATAGCATCAATCATAATCATACTCTATTTCCTAGGTGCTATAATAGCGAAGAAAGTTTATAAAGAATCATATTCAGTATAAATATCCAGATAAAATAAATCAAAGTATAATTTAATTTTCCTTTTCGCCTGATTTGCTCTCCTTATTATCCAAATTCTTCAGTTCTTTCTCAATTTCCATCTGTCCTCTCTTGAATTCTCCCATCGCTCTTCCCATTGACCTTGCGATCTCGGGAATCTTCTTTGACCCTCCTAATACAAGTAACACCACAAGTATAAGGATCAACCAGTCCGTCGGGCTTCCTAACATGTTTAGTCTATTAAACTTATATATATTAATATCATGGTTTCAGGAATTTTCATTTGAAAAGGCATTTCCAGAATTCAAATCCTTTATGAAACAGTCAATAAGGCTATAAACGCTTCTGATATCCAGCGTAAAAATTCAATTTGATGGGCATGTTTTGATTATATAAATGCAGAAAATGTCATATCTGACCAAAGTGTCATAATTAAAATAGAAAATAGTAATGACAATCAGTGGATGGGTACGTCTTCGCTGTAGTCACAGCATCGACAATGACAGTTCTGCTATCATTTATCTTCTTTCATTATCATAATAGGATATCGATAACATTCAGATTTTATGCTTCCATTGTCATAATTCTATCAATGATGGCGTCAATGCTGGACTCCCTTACATTTTACATAGTCAGTCAAAAAAGTTTCCTCAATTCTGTTATAGCGATTAACATCTCCATGGAGGTCATGCTTATAGCAATTGTTTCTCTTGCTTATTTAGGGACTCAAAATAAATTCAGATATAATTTCAGATATGATTTTATTATTTCATTACTGGTCGTATGGAATGAAGTATCCATGGCTACATTTCTTTACTCCATAATTTTTCCACCAGCTCGTTTTCAATTAAACTATATTGTGGATCTTCTCTCTGGTGGTCTGGGCTTTTATTTCTTTATAGTGCCAATGTTAACCGAAATGATATTTCTTGTTATAATAATCGATAATAAGATAAGGAGAATCAAAATGATAACGCTTTTAGTTGCTAGTTTATCGCCGCCTACGTTGTTTGGAAATGGCCCAATCGTCAGTTATTTGATTATCATTCTCGTTCTTGCTATGTCCGCCGCCTTTCTAATACTAATCTGGGAAGGGAAAATAAAGATGAACAAGGAAATCAATTTTTTCAAGGAATTTAAAATTGTTATTGTGCTTTTGTCAATGATGTTCTTGGCAACTTTTATAGGTGCATTAAACGTATATGGATTCTACGGATCATGGTTGCCGTATGGTCTTGTGACTGTGGTTTCAATGATCTACTTTTTCTATCTTGCTCTCGATAGAAAAAATTAATGTCTTTTTTTAAGAATCTTATCCCTTATCACATGTCTCACATCATAGAAAAATATGTTATCATAAGGACAAGCTTCAACACAGTCTCCAACTCCAATACATTTGAATGACTTAAATTCCCCCTTGGATAGAAATGAACCCCTCATATCAGTTATTCCAACAGGACATGCGTTTGCGCAATCCACTGTTTTGCAATTCAGACATGCATTGGTGTCACGTACTTTTAACCTGAAAAAACCCAGCCTGCCAATAGCCTGATTGAACGTACCCCAGTAGCACCATCCCTGATTGACGCAGGCGTAGGTGCCCATAAATGGTGACAGTACAAATCCAAGATACCAGACAAGATTGAACATCAGGGCATATGCAACAACCGATGGATCATTCCCGTAAATATACCAGTTCAAATATCCCTTATAATCTAGGAATGAAATTATTGCTGTTGCAAGTACGATTATATTAACAGAGAAGGCAACAATAGTAAACCATCCTTTTATTCTTGAAGTCAATGTTTTTCTACCTATTTTCGTGGTTCTGTTGAATTTTTTAAGCGAGTCATAGAATGTCCCCTGATACATTAATGGTGCAGTACATGTAACAGAGCACAGTTGCCTTGCTCCGAAAAGAAATGAGAGAAAAGCTGAAATTACATATGTACCGACAAGAGCTATCAGCACAGAGCTTGTTACTGGCCCATCAGTACCTATCCCCATGGACCACATGTATGGTATATATTTCAATTGTGAGGAAAGAGGAGAAAAAGAAGGAATGAATACGGAATAGATTGCATATGCTGATATCATAAGACCCAATCTCACTTTGTTCTCCTTTACTCTTGTCTCGAACATTTTCCGAAGTGCCAGAAAACCCATTTCAAGTCCCATCATTACTAAAAACCATACACTTGCCGTCACTGTTACTATAATCGAAATAGAATCAAGTATGATCCCTGGGAGACTGGGAGAACTAACCCACCCAAGAGAAAGATTGGAAATGAAACCGTACAATCCGCTTCCAAATTGTCCGTTGTTAAATTCCAGCACTGCGCCCATGAACCACTCCATTACAAATGTCGTAACAATAAGTATCAGTGCAAGACGACCATTTAATAGATAATTTCCTTTCCTGCCTGGCTCCTGGAATACTCTGTACAAGAACCAAATCATTGCCAGTATCATTGATATGAAATAAATAGACCAGAAGCCACTCAGGAAGTAATAAAATTCTCCCCCCATCATTAGAGTAAAAATTCCCATCATTTCTAAGGAGAGAAAAGTTTCACTACCCTTTCTACTTCTACTTCTGTAAAGGGTATCAAAAATCATGACTGTTGCTGCTATCATTATCAGGGAAGATACCCATATGATGATGTGCAGCTGAGTGTAAAGGTTTGGAAACAGGGGCATAAGCAAAATGAAAATCAGAAAATAATTCCTCCTCGTTTTTTCAAGGTTATTAAATGATATGATAAGAGAATATACCATCTCTATAAACATCACATAAACAAACCATGGAGAACCAACGCTGTCGATAAAATTTGTTGGCTTTCCTGTATAAATTGAATAGATCAAAGAGCCCATAGAAATTTCTGAAAAAGTTAGTATGATGGAAAAAAATATAGAAGTAACACTATTCTTTTTTATTTCCATCAAAAATAAAAGAATGCCTCCGAACATAAACAGGGCAGAGATTAAAAGGAGGTGCAAGATGCTTGAAGAAAGTATATAGGTGTAAAAAGCAATATTCATGCCGAGCATCTCAAGCGCGAGGAAAATTGAAAAATTTGGATAATATTTTCTATTTAACTTGTAGAGATATATAGAAAGAAGCATCACTATAAGCATCGCTACCGCTATGAGCAAGGAGAACAATGTTGGTTCATGAACAAGCATTTTAATCTCTATAATGCATTATTAAAATAGTTTTTTTCTTTTTAAAAAATATTATGAACAGCTACTTATTTGATTCAGGAACAGCATTGTATAAATAAATAGGTGCTGCCAAGCTTTTCTGAGTAACAATCCACATTACTGGAAGCATAATAATCCACAGTACAATGGATAACTCAGATTGTTCAGCAATGGTCCATGAACTCCATATTTTCGTCTGGAGTGAAAAGGTGTAGTAATAAATTATGATTGGAATTATTCCCAATATTACTGAAAAGATCTCCAGCAAACCTATCCCGTATCTTTCATCTGAGAAGAAGTATACAATTCCCATCACAAAACCTGACAGGGACATTAAATAGGACATGGCTGAAAAATAAACTGGATTTGTTACAGCAAGTTCTGTAAAATGAGGGAAAAACCAAATGATAACCGATAAAACAGAAAAAAGGAAAAGAATCATTGAGGTCATTTTTCCTATACTGATATTCTTAAAAACTGGATCTATAATGAAAAATAAAACAAATCCCTCGAGTATCATTAGCATTCCAAACCCGAAGAGGAAGAAGGGTGATTGCTGATAGTTCATGGAAGCAGCAAGAGGAATTATTGCCTGACTTAAGACAAGAAGTAATATTATAACTATTAAATTCCTTGTTCTGGGATATGGAAGTTTGTTCAAAAAATTAGGGACATTTTTTCTCTCATAAAAATATGTTATCAGCAGGTATGTTAAAATTAGCAGAGTTACACTGAGTAAGAAGAAAGGGAGAAGAAGGATGTTTATAAGAAGTATTGTTACTGCGGGTAACAGTGCAATTGCACTTTCACACTGGCAGCTCATTGTTGCAACTATAGCATATCCTGCAGAAATCAGTCCATTTCCCCTTTTTGTGTTAACATTTTCCTCTCTTTTAGTCTTGAGTAATAACTTGATTATTTTATGATAATTCTCAACCAGGAGGGAGGATATAGAAAGAAGTAAAAAGAACTGTACGGGAGTTAATATGAAATCAGCGTAACTTGTGCTCAAAAATAATCCGTAATATTCAGTAATTGGCAGAGGCAATCCTATTGCAGTTATCCTATCAGCAAGATTTTCGACTGTCAATGGTGCCGGAACGGGTTGAATTATGAATAAAAATGTTTTGCCTATGTACAGCATAAATAGAAGAACCAAACTCATAGAAATGTACTTGGATATTTTGTTATGAATTTGCATATTGAATAATGAAAAAACCATCAGAATGAATGACGGTAATAGAAAAACGAAAGAGAATAAATTCCTTGTAACTATAATAGCTCCGATTATATAGAAGGACATGTAAGAAAGAATGTAAAAGCTTGGTCCTCTGTTAAAGAATATTATTGAAGCAAGATAGAGTAAATTCAATGATAAAACTGAAAGGTAGAAAAGGGTTGAAGCATCAGAAGAAATCAAAATATTTCCATTTCTGTACCCATATAGAAAATAAGCATCTAAAAATAGGGCTGATACAATCAATAAAAAAATAAAAAAATAATCTCTTTTCCTACTCATTGAAAACATAGGACCTGTAAAGTTTTATGAAAGCTCCACCAAGAACGAATATTAATCCCATTCCGAATCCGTAAAGGGCCTGATTCTCTGTAGTTGTGGGAGGCATCACAGATATTATTGATAATATGACAATTGCAAGGAATGCATACAAGCTTCCGAATAAGATATACCCTTTATTGGATAATCTCTTCCTTTCTGTATTTATCTTGAGACCGTAAATCAGTGCATATAGTCCAACTCCTGATATTGCCAGGATCATTAGAGAAATTATTGATGCGATATAGTAATAATAGTTGGAATATTTAAGGGAAGAATATATGGATATACCAGTCATTATGGCCATGAAACCAGTAAATGTTAGAAGACTGTAAATTTTCCAAACAGATTGACCATAGGATGTTTCGTGATTTTCAATCCTCTTTGCAATGTAGTAGACAACAGGGACGACAATCAGCATAGGAATGACGAAAAAGGCAAATGCTACTAAGTTAGAAACCGGAACTCCAGGGTATGCAGCTCCCCAATAAGACAGCCCTATCAGGTATATGAGCCCTACAATAGCGGTGGAAACTACCAGGTGCCTCCTTGTCACTTTCAATGTATCAGATTTTTCAATGTATGGTATTATTAGAAGATATATCAATGGCAAGCCAGTGAAAAAAGTTACAGCCCAGAATGGGCCTATTACAGAAGATACCTGAAAATCAAGCTCCTTGTATACAAAAAGTAGGAACCAAGGTGGATAAGGTGGAACCGAAGCCGCTAAAGGACTTGAAGCAGAAACTTGGGGGAATGGTGAAAATAAGGCTGGGACGTTTGGTATCAGTGAGAGTATAGAAGGTATGAGAAAAATCAATGCAATGGTAAACAGTGCTATCTGTATCATATAAAGCAGATTATAAGGGTACCACGGTTTGTATGAAGGTTTATCCTTATCTATCGCTGGGACCTTGAAATTAACATCTTCGCCCTTCGGCATTATTGTATTGTATTCTGCCAAATAAAAATGGACTGCAAATAAGACCAGTATAGTGCCTGCAAGGAGAATATGCCATCCCTCCAACCTGCTGAAAAGAGACAGGGATGTTCCAGTTCCAAGCACAATGGAAGACAGGTATGATCCTATGAGAGGAACGCCATTCGCAATTCCTCTTCCTACATCGGTAGCATCAGATGACAGGACATCTCCCGTCATCGAATATCCAAAATAGGCTACAGCAACAGTCAATATCAACAAAAGAACGCCGCTTAGCCACTGCACCTGTCTTGGGTGTTTGTAAGATCCTACTATCATGTTCCTGATAAGATGCAAGTAAACGAGGCCTATCATCAGATAAGCACCGTAGAGATGTGTAGTAAGTATGACGGTTCCGTACGGAAGAGAAAGGAAGTTCTCTGTGCTGGTATATGCATTAGAAGGTTGATAGTAGAAGAACAAAATAAGCCCGGTAATTACTTCATAGAAGAACACTATCATAATCATGGCCCCAGTCCAGAACCATATTCCACCCTTTTTTCTCATATAGTCAGGAACTTTTCTTGGCATAGGCTGGGGTTCATTCATAATTTTTTCAATCAGATTTTCTCTTTCCAATTTCATCACCTACTGAATTGTGGTTACAACAGTTTTACCAGCAGTACTTATCTGTTGTCCACCAGACAGATCATCACTGTGCCCATAGATAGTTGGTCCGACCATTACGGTAGCACTGTATGTATCACTTGTTTTATCATATGTCAGATTCACATTTGGAAGTGGCGACTGAGTCGGCCCTGTAACCACTGAGAACCCACTATAAGGATCATATGTGCTTCCATGGCAGCTGCAGTGTATCTTTCCAGGGAATGATGAAGAAGATGGTGGATAGAAATGGATTTCAGGCGGTATACACCCGAGATGCTGGCATATAGCAGAAGATCCAACTACTGAGTTATAAGGTCCAACTCCAGGAACAGAGGCAAATGATTTTCCCGTTGCTGGAATTTTAACTTGAGTCGACTTTATTTCAACGTCATTATTATTCGAATCGCCCAGCCTTAAAAGGAAGCTTGGCTCATTCTGAAGTGGATAATCAAAAACAACGATCTGAGGGTTATTTACTATCAGATCGCTGGTATGAACAGGATTTCCATTTGGCAAATAAAGGGTTAGGGTAGGGAATGATGACTCCACATTCTCTACCGGTGGTATTATATTTTGGACCACACTTCTGAGTGCCCCGACAGTTCCGGCTCCTATCACTAGAACTCCTAGGAGTTTCAGGAATTTTCTTCTGTTCTCGTCTGGCAGTTTTTCTACTGAAGACACGTTAATCCCCTTTAGGAGACGACTTCTACAGCGCCAGTCATCCAACCAGCAGTGGCCATTGCTCCACCCCATCCGCCAAGCTCATTACCGCATGGAACAAAACACTGCCATGTGAAGGTACCAGTGTTGTTAAGATAGAACTGGGCCGTGGTTATTGCTCCACCAGATGGGTTAGTTCCTGCAAATGTGGGTATATTCAATATAATCTGCCCATTCTGTATTATTGTGAACGTGTGTGTAACCTCCCATCCTCCATAAGTGTTATTCCATGGAAGAGAAGAAACAGCCCATCCCTGACCCTTAATTACTGAGATATTATCACTTGCATTTCCTGATAAAGTTGCGTTAATATACTGAGAGGTACCATTATAAATATATTCTGTGCCTCCAACTGTTCCAATTACCTTAGCATATGTGGAATTGTTGGATGTCCCATTTGGTCCTATGTTTGGAGTTACTCCTGAATCATAATCTATTATGGTTATAGTAATCAACCTATGTGCCGGAATTTTGATCAGCGCTGATGACTCAAGTTGACCGTTAGGCCCTAAAACGAAATAAGCAGGCTGTCTGTGATGTATTGTTGCATTGTTAAACCAGTTGTTCGGTGATATTACCAGTGTTAGAGATGTAGGTGCTTGAGCAGATTGCACCGATGTTAAATTTTGATTGCTTGTTACTTCTTTATCATATGCAATTCCAATACCTACGCCGCCTATGAGAATTATGGCAGCTATTATTGCATAGAATGTTCTTTCAGATAACATAATAAACCTTATGCTATCAAGTTAATAAGGGTAACGACATTTTAAGGTAGCTAAAATGATTTCAATACTTATAAATTTAAAGCACTATTTAAATTTTTATCAATAACATCTTAAAATCAATTATTTTTATATTAATAAACAGTAAAATAATAAAATTATTTAATTCTATCTTTTTTACCTTCACACCAGAGATAATAATCTAGAAAATCGAGTTCTTCCTGAATTAAAGCATTTTCAAATCCATTGAATTTATATCTTCTATCTCTGTGATAAGGTATTTTAGATAAGGTATTAGCTATTTCTAAAGAATCTTTCATCATCTCATCAGAGTTTACGCTAATTCCTTCAATGGTAATTTTCTTATTTTCAATTTTAAGTTTCTTTGGGGAGGTAACGCTATACAAAAATATCATTGGCTCATTTTCATCTATAGTTATCTTTGTGTTTTCTGATAGGAAAATCTCATCTGCAAGGAGAGCGAAAGAAACTCCATTATTAATTGCAGATCCATTTACAGAAGCAAATATAGGTTTTTCTATGGAGATAAAAAATAGGATTAATCCCTTGATGCTTTCATAATAATTTCTCAGGTCAGCATAAATATAACCTGATGGTATATCCAGTCCTTTAGAAAATGAATAGTTTGAACCTGTGAACAGAATAGATTTGACATTATCATCGACAGCCGCTATTGAAAGAGATTTTATAAGCTCAGAGAGCGTACCAAGACCAAATGTACCAGGCGATAAAAGAGATATTATTCCTACATCCTTTTCCCTCCAGAAAGAGATTTTGGAGAACCCATCCACATTAGGAGCTTTCGAACCTATTGTCATATTGCATCACAATCTTTATGCCTCCCTCGGGATTGGAAATTAAATACTAAAATCTTTGTATTAAAAAATTTTTTATTTTCTATTTCTTTGAATTATGAAATTACTTGAATAATAGAGACCACCAGAAACCTAATATAGTGCCTTGTCTTTACTTTTCTTTGCCGTTATAATGCGACAGATCAGATATTCCGTAAGGAAAATGTGATGGTCTGATTCCTGAACGGCGAAATGAATGAGGGTTCGAGTAGATAAGATTCTCGAATCTGAGATGGGAAGAGAAAATCCATTCCGCAATCCAAATATTTACGGTAGAATCAACAACTCCGGTTGATCCTGCCGGCGGTCACTGCTATCGAGTTCCGACTAAGCCATGC
>CAZIOW010000021.1:0-28187 GCA_964541025.1 uncultured Thermoplasmatales archaeon | reverse complement strand
GTAGGCCATTATCTATTCGGCTATTTTCAAATGTTTCTCTGTTGTAATCTATTCCCGTGGAAATTAAATTATCATAAAAAAAGGAGGCTATTGACACTCCTTGTTGACCAATACCTATAATCCTAATATCACTTGATTTTGGGTTACTCATTCTGTGCAACCCTATTCAATTCATCCTTCTGTAACTCTCTTATTCTTGCCCTTATATAATCCCTAACTGCACTTCTTATGAGGTCTTCACTGTCTACTGCCATCCCTTTCTTGACCATCTCCTCTATGTAGTTTATTTCATTCCTGCCCAGTCTGAGAGCCATCTTTTGAGATGGACCTGAACTTAACAGTTCTTCTAGATGAGAATCTATGCTTTCTCTAATAAATTCTGAAATATTTTTATATTTCCCTTCAGAAATTAGCGAATTAATCTTTTTCAGTGATTCGGGTGATAACCTAACCGTAATTCTAGATTGATCTTGATCATCGGACAAACACCATCATCTCCCTATATATCTGTCTGACATATATCGGTAATATATTATTTATACTTTTAATTAATTTTTAGATATAGATTAAAATATATTAATTGAAATCTACAAATATATCATCATAATAAAGGTATTATTTCAAAAAATTATAGACCTTTAATGATGAGAGGAAAAGTCAACGAAAGACAGATTAAAAGAATGATGCAGCAGATGGGAATAAAATCAAATGATATGAGCGGTGTTATTCAAGTTGATTTCATATTCCCAGATAAAAAAATAACAATCAAGAATCCGGAGGTAACTCTCCTGGAAATACAGGGGACTAGGACCTATCAGGTTGTGGGCGGGGAGGAGTCCGTAGGCAAGGCAACCGAAGAAAGAAAGGAGAATGAAGATATTAATGATGATGATCTAAATCTAGTGATGGAGAAAACAGGGGTTTCAAAGGAAAAGGCAGTTGATGCGCTGAGAAAGAATGGATACAAACCTGCAGAAGCAATAATATATCTGATGACAAACAGATAAGGTGTTTCATTGACAATAAAGGACAAGGTTTTAAGCTTAATCTTAGAGGATAAAGAAATATTGAATAAAAAGAAGAATGTTTTTGAAGAGATCAGTAAGAGACTTCAATACATCAAAAGCAAATATCCTCTAAATTTCGAAATCTTTCTCGGGGGGTCTATGGCAAAGGGAACTGACATAAGGGGTTCTGACCTTGATATATTCCTCCTTTTTTCTGAACCCTTTGATCCAATAGCAATTCTAAAACATCTCAAACAGGAATTCAAAGAGGGAAAGGAAGAATATTCTGAGCATCCATACATTATTCTTGATTATCCTGAGTTCTCTGTAGACTTAGTACCAGCATATAAAATGAATGAAGGGAATACCATGATTACATCCGTAGATAGAACGCCCCTCCATGTAGAATTTGTGAAGAATAAATTCAGTGAACAAATGAAGAATGATTCCAGGCTCATTAAACAGTTCATGAAAGGAATTGGTGTCTACGGAGCTGAGTCTTCTGTCCAGGGATTTTCAGGATATGTTTCAGAACTTCTGATCTATTATTATAAAGATTTTGATAGCCTACTTGAAAATGCCTCGGAATGGAAAATACCATTTGCTGTCAAAGGTTCAATTGAGAAATTCAATGGGGCAAATCTTGTACTTATAGATCCTGTGGACAATGAAAGAAATGCTGCAGCCAACATTTCAAGGGAAAATCTTTCAACATTCATTCTTGCAAGCAAATTGTTCAGATGGGAAAAATATGAAGAATTCTTTTTTCCGACAGGCAAATCGTATGAGATGCCAAAGTATGGTTACGTTTTATCAATACCGTGCAGAAAATGTAACGAGGAAGTATTGGTACCAAATATGAGGAGAGCTGCATTAATAATAAAAAATGAGCTTGAATCATTTGGGTTCAGAATCCTTTATTCTTCTGTTTTCCTCATAGACAAGGGATATATAGTTCTGATCCCGGAAAACGTGGAGATCAATGAATGCGCTCTGCATATGGGCCCTCCTGTCACAAGTGAAAATGTTTTGGATTTCCTTCAAAAATGGAGAAATGGTACCAGATTCGGCCCCCCTTTCATTCTTGGAGATAAAATATGTGTTCTCAGGGAAAGGGGTTCATTGGATTTCAATGATTATATCAAGAAGGCTATTGAAAAGGTCAAATTTGCAAATGATTTCTCAAAGGAAGGAATTTCAATTATGAAAATGAATGATGATAAAATACCGGTGGAAATAAAGAAAAATTTTATTAAACCAGGACTTGGTAGCTGGATCTCAGGGGATGTTCAGTGATATTATCCAGAATCCTAAGAAAGCAAAGAGGGTTATGAAGAATACTATCAGATAATCTGAGCTCTTCTTAATGTCATAGCTGGCTCTCCTTACTAGAAATATTCCTGAAAATAATACAATCAGTAAGAGAAGGAATCCTATTGATGACATCCCTGATGGAAGAAATCCTGAAAGTATACCTAAAAACGCAGCAATGAAAAATGATCCAATCATCACTTTCCCCCTAGTGAGATCAGACCTTACATAATTCTCTCTGTTGAAGACATCCATTCAATCACCCAGATTATTTAACATATCCTTTAGAACGGATATAGGTTCCTTGGATTTAACTATTCCAGATGCAACAAGTACACCTTTTGCACCGAGTTCAACACTCTTCCTGACATCCTTGCCATTTTTCACTCCGGCGCCGACTATCAGTTCAATCCCTTCCCCCTTCAGTATATTGAAAGCCTCCTTAATTATATCAGGCCTTGATTCAGATACAGAAATATTACCTCCAATGAGTTCCGGTGGCTCGTATGCTATGAAATCAGGCTTTATTGAAATAAAGTCTTTGATTTCCTCAAGGCCAACAGCACATACCAGAGATTTCATTCCTAATTTTCTGGTTTCATCCACGTTTTTCATGATTATTTCTCTTTCTATCCTGTGTTCAGAATGGTTTATCATCACTCCCTTGTAATTATAATAAGGAAGGAGTTCAACTGGCATAAATCCAGTATATGGGCCAGCAGGGAAAGGATCGGCGTGTTGAATGTATTTGTCCAGATTTGATTGTATCATGGAATCAAGTGGGTTAAGAACTATCTTAATCCTTTCATCACTACCAAAATTGTGTTCAATGGTTTTGATCAAGTTCATGGCGGATAAAGATGTTGATTCCCTATAAGCCTTGAAATTGATAAATAAATACATTTAAATCAGTTAAGCCTGGAAATAACTTCTTCGATTTCCTTGTAGTTCGGTTCCACGCCAGGGTTGTCACTGACCCACTTATATACTATATTTCCCTCTTTATCAAGAACGAACACTGCCCTTTTAGATACCCTTAGGCCCTTGACTCCAGCAAAATCCTCATGAAGTCCACCATATTTTGCACTTACTTCTTTATTGAAATCGCTCAGCAGGGGAAAATTCAAGTTATTCTGCTGCTTGAATGCATTCAGCGAAAAAGGGTGATCTACACTAATTCCTACTACCTTCGCCTTGAATTTGTTAAATTTAGCCATAGAATCCCTGAATGTACACATTTCCTTCGAGCAGACAGATGTGAATGCTCCAGGGAAAAATGCCAATACAACGGGGCTTCCTTTCAGTTCTGATAATTTCAGGCTTTTAAGTTCAGAATCGACGAGTTCAAAATCCGGTCCCTTTTCATTTTTGTTCATAATACCTTAATCATTTTAAATATTTAACAATATTTTGATTTATGGTAATTTAATTTGCATATCTTGCTGTTTTTTCCCGTTACTTACACCTTTCATTGCCTTCAACCTGTTCTTCCTCTGTGTCCATCTTTCATATCCTTCTTGAAATAATTTTTTATCCTCATCTGTCTCCACTATAAGCTTCGGAACGTCCACAGGCCTATCATTCTCATCTATTGCAACTAAGTTCACAAGAGCCCTGCCAGTAAAGTTAACATCTCCATTATTAAGGTTCTCCGCATAGACTTCAACACCTACCTCCATCGATGATCTGCCAACAAAATTGAGCCTTGCTCTGAGGGTAACAAGATTTCCAATATGCACAGGATAAAGAAAATCCATATGCTCAATGCTCGCTGTCACCACATTTCTTCTGGAATGCTTTGTGGCAACAATTCCAGATATTTCATCTATCATCTTGAGTATGGTACCACCGAAAACGTTCCCGGCTATATTTGCATCAGGAGGCATCATCACACGTGAAATCACTGCTATGCTGTCCTCAACTCTTTTTCCTTCTTCCATAAGTTGATAATTAAACATGCGATTAATCCTTTTCCTAATTTTTTATAAGCAACAATTAAAATTTATCATTTCAACAACTTTTTCATGATAGCTAATAATGCTTTAAAAAATTTATTTTATTACCACCAAGCTTAATTTTTTTCTTAATATTTAGGTATTTTTGATTAAATTTATTTACCAGTAAATTTTTAACGTTGTGGAAGAAAGAATATGGCTCAAGAATTATGATAAGGGAGTTCCAAGTGATGTGAATTGTGTTAATTCAAAACCCTATGATTTTCTGAAAATAAGCGCTGAAAAATTTCCAGACAGGGAAGCAGTGGTTTTCTTCAACTATCACATAAAATATGGAAAATTGAAGCAGTTGGTTGATTCATTTGCTTATTATTTGACCACTCTCGGGGTTAAGAAGGGGGACAGGGTTGCCCTGGACCTTCCAAATTGCCCCCAGTATATGATCTCATATTATGCAATTAACAAAATAGGGGCCATTGCTGTTCAGATATCACCGACATACTTCGATGTAGAACTTGAACATATAATAGGGGATTCCAAGCCTAAAGTACTGGTGATTCTTGATGATCTCATTCCCAGGTTGGAAAATGTGAGAAAACATGAAAATTTTATAATTGTTGCGACAAGAATAGAGGATTTCCTGAAATTTCCGCTTAATTTTCTCTATAGCATGCAAAGAAAATCAAAAAAGAGCTTTGTGAAAATACCAGAATTCGCAAAAAAGTTTACTGACGGCCTTGGAGGTAAGAGTAATAATGAAGAGAACAATGATCCTGAAAGTGTTGCAGTTCTACAGTATACAGGCGGGACTACAGGAATACCTAAGGGTGCCATGCTTACAAACAGGAATCTTGTGTGCAACACTTATCAATCTTTATCAGTTATTCCCAACCTTGAAAATGGAAAGGATGCATTGCTTTCCGTGATTCCCTTTTTCCATGTATTTGGAATGACTGTTGCGATGAATTTTCCTGTTAAAATCGCCGCAACAATGATTCTCCAGCCCAAACCAGACATAGACGGTATGATGAAACTGATAAAGAAATATAAACCTACCTTTTTTCCAGGAGTACCAACCATTTACATAAACATTCTTAACCACAAGGATGTCAAGAAAATAGACCTTAGTCCAGTGAAATACTGCATTTCAGGTTCGGCTCCGTTGCCCGTAGATGTGATAGAGAAATGGCAGAAGGTGACGGGGGGTCATCTTGTAGAAGGTTATGGTCTAACAGAGGCTTCTCCTGTCACTCATCTCAACCCTCTCTTCGGTAAGATAAAGGAAGGCTCTATAGGTTTACCAATGGCATCAACTTATGCAAAGATTGTGGATGCTGAAACTGGCATGAAGGAGATGCCAATCGGTCAGGATGGAGAACTGATAGTAAAGGGACCTCAAATAATGAAAGGATACTGGAATAGACCTGATGAAACTGCAAATGTTCTTCGAGATGGCTGGCTCTATACGGGAGATATTGCAAAAATGGATGAAGAAGGATATTTTTACATAGTCGATAGAAAGAAGGATATCATAATTGTAGGAGGATTCAACGTGTACCCAAGGGAAGTGGAGGAGATTCTGTATCAGCATCCAAAGGTAAAGGAAGCAGCGGTGGTGGGAGTCAAGGAAGATGTTCATGGGGAGATTGTGAAAGCTTTCGTAGTTCTGAAAGATGGAGAAACTGCAACGGAACAGGAAATAAAGGATTTCTTCCAGGGTAAAATTGCTAAATTCAAAATACCGAGGGTAGTGGAGTTCAGGAAAGAATTACCAAAAACAATGGTCGGGAAGGTTCTCAGAAGAGAGTTAAGAGAAGAAGGAAATAAAAATTAAACAAATCCAGCTTTTGACTCGAATACAACTTCTGCCAATTTTTCCATTTCTTTTTCTTCATTGTAGAATAGGATTGACAGTGCCATGGAATCCCTGTAGAATTTCTCAACACCGAAATCCTCAAGATATCCGTATCCTCCATGCGTCTGCAGTGAGTTTTTGCTAATCTCCTTTGCTATTTCTATAGATCTCACTTTCAGATAGAGTGCTTCCTTACCAGATGGGTTCAGAGAACTTATATCCCTGAAATACTGCTTGAGAATTGACAACTCGGCCATGTTTGTTGTGAGATTAAAGGCTATTGGCTGGAAATCCTTGAGGTAATGGTTAAAAGCCATCCTTACCTTCCCATATTCTAATGCCTTCGCTATGCTTCCCTCTCCGATTCCAAGTGCAACTGCAGATATTGGTATGGACATCTCTTCGTATATCTTCCTCAGAGTGCTTATGCCATCTTTCTCTATTATGCTGAATTCTTTTGAATCGAATGAAACAGTTGAGAATTCTAGCCCCCTGAAACCTAGTTTCTTGTGTCCCCTTTCTGACCTGAAGCCAGATTTCACCAGAACCAATTCACCACTGTCAACCAGAGTTACAATGTAATTTGAATTGCTTCCGAGGACGAATTCCTTCTTGCCTGCAAGCCTGCCATTCTCAATTTTCAGTTTTTCATTGCTGCTATATCCACCTAGCAGCTCAGAGAATACCACTGTTCCTGATTTAAAACCCTGAGAAACTTCATTCAGAATAACCTCATCATTCACGATGGATAGGAATGCGTTTGTGAGAAGTACCTTTACAGCAACAGACGGGGATACTTTGGCAAGGTTCTCAACTATTATTGAATATGCCTTCATATCCAGGTTCTTTCCTGCACCTGGCTGGTATGCCATCGACAGGAAACCCTGCTCCGATAATGATTTCAGAAGTGATTCGCTAATTCCCTCATTCTCAATTTTCAATGCATTGTTTTCAATGTACTTGGCATTGAAATCCTTAACTGTGTTTTCTAGAATTTCATATTCCTCTTCCATTTAGTTCCCCCCTTGATTCTTCATCATCATTCTTGATATAATAAGTTTCTCTACCTCGCTTGTTCCTTCCCAAATTTCAAGTATCTTTGAGTCCCTGTAAAATCTTTCAAGTTCTGATGAAAGACCTGTTACTCCAGTAATCTCCATTGCTGTTTTAGCGGCGTAGACTGCTGTTTCTGCTGCGTAATATTTTGCCATGCTTGTGACAACGGGATTTGGGTTGAAATTGAACAGGAACGAAGCTGCCTTGTAGGTTAAATTCCTAGCTGCCTCTATCCTTGTTGCAACCTCAGCAATGGCAAACTGTATTCCTTCCTTTAATTCACCAGCATCGTTCAAATTATTGGACTTAGATGCAAAGTCCATTAACCTGTCCAGGGCACCCTGCGCTATGCCAAGTCCCTGTGCAGCAACATAAATCCTGCTTATGTTGAAGAATGTCATTATGTAATAGAATCCCTTACCTTCCTCACCTACAAGATTCTCCGCTGGCACTTCCACATTATCAAAAATGAGTTCAGCAGTGTTAGTTGCCCTTACACCAAGTTTCCCGTGCAGTTTGTTGGCTGTGAATCCTTTTGATTTGGACTCAACTACAAAGACACTCATCCCCCTGTGCTTTTTATCTGGGGATGGGGGCGGAGATGTCCTTGCCAGGACTATGAAGAAATCTGCTATCTGACCGTTGCTTATGAACATCTTGCCACCATTGAGAACGTAATGGTCCCCCTCCTTCCTCGCCTCTGTTTTGATATTTGCAACATCTGAGCCTCCTCCCGGTTCTGTAACACCCAGTCCCATAATTGCCTTCCCAGCTACAACCCTGTTCAGGTATTTTTCCTTCAGCTTGTCACTCCCGAACAGCATGAGGACCTCTGATCCAAACGCAGGAATGGTTACAGAAATTCCAAGTCCTGGATCCCTCCTGCAGAGCTCCTCAATTGTCACCAGAACTTTCCATGGATTTGAATAATCGAGAAGATTTTCCTTTCTTGACAGTTCAACGAGTTCCATCGGAAATTTTTCCATGGAATCAGACTTAGATGCTAGTTCTTCATTGAAATATTTATCAGCGAATGCCCTTGCCTTGCTGATTGCTTCCTTCATATCATCTGTTATTTCAAAATCCATATTATCACACCCTCTCAAGTATTAGTGAGTAACCCTGTCCTCCACCCACGCAAAGAGTGGCCATTCCCCTCTCCTTTTTAGTCTGTTGCAGTATCCTTGATAATGTACCGGCAAGCCTTGCGCCAGATGCACCGAGTGGATGTCCTATTGCTATCGCTCCTCCCTTTATGTTGACCTTTTCCCTCGGAATTCCGAGTTCCTTCATTGCATTCAGAACAACAACAGCAAATGCCTCGTTTATCTCCCAGATATCTATGTCATCTGCCTTAAGACCAGCCTTTTTCAATGCATTTTTTGAGGCGGGAACCGGACCTTCGCCCATTATTGAAGGGTCAACGGCGGCCCATCCAAATGCCCCGAGCTTAGCCAGCGGCTTAAGACCATATTCCTTCACCTTCTTCTCTGACATGAGCATCACGAGGGAAGCTCCTGCATTTAGCGGAGAAGAATTTCCGGCCGTGATGACACCATTTTCCCTGAATGCTGGCGGAAGCTTCTTCATCTGCTCCAGGGTAGTATCCTTTCTCACGCTCTGGTCCTTATCTATTATTGTGTTTTCTCCATTTATTTCAACTTCAATAGGGAGAATTTCGTCCTTGAAGTATCCCTCATCCTGTGCCTTGCCGGCCAGCTTGTGGCTTTCATATGCAAACTGATCCATCTCCTCTCTGTGTATTCCTTTCACGCTGGCAAGTTTTTCTGCAGTCAATCCCATGGAGAACCCCGTTTTCATATCATATTTCATATATTCAGGTCTTAATAGCAATTTAAGATTTGGCTGCACCATGGGGTTATCGTTCAGGGGAACATGGGTCATATGTTCCATACCTCCTGCCATCACAATGTCAGAGTTGCCTGTTATTATTTCCATCGCACCTATTGTGATTGCATTCAGAGACGAAGAACATGCTCTGTCCAGTGCCATTGCTGGTACTTCAACAGGAAGGCCTGCTAAAAGGACAGGCTGTCTTCCTCCATACATCCAGTTCTCTCCAACTTGCAATGCGGATCCTAAAATTGCATCATTTATCTCCTTCGGGTTAATTCCTGTATTCTTGACTGCGTCCTTCATAAGCTGAGCCATCGCCTCGTCCATCCTTATGTTATTGAAAACATCCTTGGCGGGGTCGTTTGGCCTGGACCTAGAAAAAGCAGTTCTTTTGTAATAAACTAGATAAACTCCGTCACTCATATAAATCCAATAATTATAGAGATCATGTATATAAGGTATATCTTTCTCAAAAATAAGGAAAATATAATATTATACTATTTGATAATCGCCGGAGTGATCCATAATGCCGTACAATATTATAGTACTGATAAAGCAGATTCCGGATCTAGAACTCATAAAAGTGAATCCATCAACGGGGGAACCAATTCTTGATGGAGTTCCATACAGATTTGAAAATCTGAGTAAAAATGCTGTGGAAACTGCTGTTAGAATCAAAGAAAAGAATGGAGGTAAAATTACTGCAATACTATTCGGAAATGATAAGGCCACTCAGGTAATGAAGGAAGCATATGCCATGGGAGTTGACGATGGTTTCATAATAACTGGATATCAGGAGTCAAATCCAAATATAACGGCTAAGGTACTTTCTGAAAAAATAAAGCAGATTCCCCACGATATGGTTATTCTCGGAAACCAGTCAGCTGACTCAATGACAGGTCTGCTTCCTGGATTAATTTCAGCAATGATAAATGAACCTCTTCTTTCAAGTGCAGTTTCACTTGAAGTCAGCAACAGGACTGCAAAAATCTCCTCGGGAACGGAGAGAGAAGTTCTCGAAATGGAAGCACAGATGCCGGTTGTTATATCCGTAGCGCAGGAAATAAATGAACCGAGGTTTCCACCGGTGATGCAGATCATTGCTGCAGGAAGAAAGAAGATCAATATAGAACCTGCACCTGTAAAATCAGAATCCATGAGCAAACTTATTTCAAGAAAGGCTCCCAAGAGCGACAGAAAGAGGGTTGTGTTTGAGGATGTTGACAAGGGGGCGCAGGAAGTTGCAAAGGTCATAAAGGAGGTGGCAAGATGAAATTCATGATATTCAGCGATGCCTCTGACCTTAGCAAACAGGTAATGACATTCCTTCGGGGAAAAGGAGACTTTTTCCTTTACACAACTGAAGAAAAGGTAGAGTTGCTGGCATATGGCGCTGCAAAAGTGGTAGCACTCAAGGGGGACCAGACCCCTGAATCAATAGCCTCATTTCTTTCAAATGAATTCAAAAACAACGGATATGATAGCATTTTAATTGCTTCCTCCGTTATAGGAAGGGATGTTGCGTCATACCTCGTGAATATGCTTGGACTGAAAGCAATTCCTGAGGTTTATGATGTATCTTTCAACGGGAGCACAGTTAAAACAAAGAGATATGGACTCGGAGGAAAGGTCGTCCTGGAAGAGGAAAGCGATGCAAAGATATTCACCTTCATACCTGGAATAGGAGATGATATTCCATCAGGTGGTAGCTCATCCTCAGAAAGCAGGGAGATACAAAAGGGAAGAGTAAGCATAACCGCAGTTAAGCCAAAGAAGGGAAGGGAAGTTGATCTTGAAAAAGCAAGCATAATAGTATCTGTCGGGAGAGGGCTTGGCAAAAAGGAAGGCATACAGCAGATAGAGCCATTCGTGAAAATGGTGAAGGGTGAGCTTGCAGGTTCAAGACCTGTGTGCCTTGACTATAAATGGCTAAGCGAGGATAGACAGGTTGGATATTCAGGCAGGAAGGTAAAGCCAAAGATATACATAGCCCTTGGAATATCAGGACAGATACAGCACATTGCTGGTATGAGGGATTCAAAGATTGTCATTGCAGTGAATAAGGACAAAAGTGCACCTATATTCCAGGAAGCTGATTATGGAATAGTCGGTGACCTTTATCAGGTAGTACCAAAAATTATGAGCTATCTTTCTTGAATAAAAAAAAGGGCCAAAAGGCCCTTAAAATTTTTAAAAAATTATTTTCCCTGGAAATTTGGTTTCTTCTTCTGAAGCATTGAAGATATTCCTTCCTTGAGATCCTCTGTTCCATATACAATTCCAGCTGCCATCGATTCCATTTCCAGGCCTGAATCGTATGGTATGTCAGAACCCCTGTTTATTAGCCTCTTAGCCAGTGCAGCTGCTATTGGTGATACCCCCGTGGCAAGGCTCTCCGCGAGTTTAAGAGTATCGCTGTCTATTGTTCCCTTTGAATAAATCTCTGAGACTATTCCAAGATTCTTGGCCTCTTCTCCTGTTATTCTCTTTCCAGTAAGTATTAGATAGGAAGCCCTTGACATTCCTATGAGCTTTGCCAGCCTCTGGCTTCCTGACCATGCGGGAATAAGACCGAGAGTGACTTCTGGAAATGCAATCTGCACATCAGGGGTTGCTACCCTTATATCGCAGGACAGGGAAAGTTCAAAGCCTCCACCCAGAACATAACCCTTCATCTCTGCTATCACTATCTTGGGCATTTCCTGCAAAAGCTTGAAAATTCTCTCTCCCTTCCTTGTGTACTCAACAAAGTCAAATAGTCCTGGAATGAATTGTGAGAGTTCTGCGCCTGCTGAGAATTCTTCGCCTGCACCTGTTATCACAACCACCCTGATCTCTTTGTCATCCCAAATTTCCTTTATTACATTCTCCAGATCATTAAGGAGATCGCTGTTTATCAGATTGTGCTTTGGATGGTTCAGCAATATCCTTGCAACATAATTATCCCTTTTCTCAAGGATTATGTTTGAATATTTCTTTTCACCCTGAACATTTGAGATGATTCCTGCAGTTGTTATTTCTTCCTTCTTTGATCCTGAAGTGGTCGGGAATGCCTTTATGGAAATTATTTCCTTCAATTTACCCTCTTTAATTGATTTCGCGGGTTCAAAAACAGATACACCGAACGTCTTGCTTAGGTTTTCAAGCATCTTTTTCAGTTCTGCATTTGTCAGGCTCTTTGCAACAGATATGGGGCCGAAGGGCCTGTTCAGTCCAAGTTTGACTGCTGTTTCGATCTCATCTGGAAGAGCAACTTGCTCTTCAAGCAACTTTACAGCTTCATTAATTTCTATAGCGAATATATCCATCATTGTTACCTTCTCGCTTGGTTCTGCCTTTGGAATAGATGCCTTTCCTGTCGACCAGTCGTAGAATCCCTTGCCAGTTTTCTTCCCAAGTTTTCCGCTCTTGACAAGTTCCCGGATTGAGTTGCATTTCATGTATTCATCAGAGAGCGTCTTTGCATAGTAGTCAAGGGAATGGGCCACCGTATCCAATCCCACGAAATCCATGAGCTCATATGGCCCCATTGGCAGACCCTGCCCTTTGGCATATGCATCAAGCTCCTCTGGCTTCTCTATATTCTTATCTATCACAAGGCAGAAGAACAGCATATCGGGAGCATTTATTCTGTTGACTATGAAACCCGGGGAGTCTTTTAGTACCCTGACTGCTGTTTTGCCTATACTCTCCCCTATTTTGACAGCCTTCTCAAAATATTCGTCTCCTGTATCTTCTGACCTTATAACCTCCACAAGTTTCATCCTGTTGGCTGGATTGAAGAAATGAAGACCAAGAACCCTTTCCTTGTGGGTTACATTTTTAGCTATCTCTGAAATCTTTATATTGGAGGTGTTGGTGGCGAGAATAGCATCTTTCCTGCACACCTTGTCCAGAGTAACAAATATGTTCTGCTTGAGGTCCACTATCTCCGGTACAGCTTCGACCACAAGGTCTGCATCCTTCACCGCATCTTCAAGAACGCTCATGTAATTTATTCTATTCCTGATATGTTCATCCTCTCCCGCCTTTATTATACCCTTTTCAGCCATCTTTGCGATGTTGTCATTTATGTACTTCTTGGCCCTTTCAAGGGCTTCAGGGAATGAATCATCGAGGTTCACTTCATTCCCATACTGTGCAAACACTAAAGCAATGCCTCTTCCCATCTCTCCGGAACCCACCACTGCTACTTTCAAGATATCACTTCCTTGCCTTCATTATTGATGATGAGAGTTTCTGGACTGAGAAAATATCTCCACTTATTTTCAGCTTCCCCTGCATGAATGCCTTCACTCCGTCTAGCTGCCCAGTGAAAACATCATTCAGGACCTGGTCTGTCGCTGTTATTGTTGCAGAAGGTGAATCCTTCTTTCCCTCTGATACCTTAATTCCACTGCTGTTTATTTCCACATAGAATGGGTTCCCGTCCGATACATTGAACTGGAACGTCTTGTTAAAAGATAATATTTCTTTCTTCAAATCTGGTTTGCCTTCTAGGGAATTTACTGTATCCCTCAATAAATCAAAAGAACTCATGGAAAAAATAATGAAAAGATACTATAAAACTTTTCTATTTGCCGTTTTTAAGTTTCCCGGATGCGATTTTTGAAGGCCACCAGTTATATTTTTTCATTATGAGCATAAGGGCTGGTATAAGGAATAGCCACGATACCATGGTGTCTATCAGTACACCCATTGTAATTGAAAATCCTATTTCCTTGATTATAGCAATAGGGCTCATAATCAGTGAACCAAACACCCCAGCTAAAATCAGGCCAAGGGCCATTATGACACCAGCATTTTCCTTCAGAGCCTCTGAAATTGCATCCTCATCATTCCTCCCCTTTATGACCTCCTCCCTTGTTCTTGTAACAAGGAATATATCATAATCTAGACCAACTCCGAAAAGAGTGACTATAACAAATAATGGTCCGAAGACAATTATTGGCATGTGGAATATGTAATAGAATACTCCATAGAACATCACAACGGCTACAAGTGCCGATGTTCCAACGTTGAAGAGAAGCCTGAGAGGAGTGAACACTGTGGAGAGCTGGTAAGCGAGGACAGCAAAAATTATGACAGAGAGAATCTCGACTATCCTCACTGTTGAGCTTGATATGAAATTAGAACTGTCCAGAAGACTCTGTGTAGGACCACCAATATAGTAGGCGATGCCCAATGGCACTATGCTTTTCAGGAAGGGGTCAGCATTTCCCATGGCATCGATTGCCTGCTGGGAAAATGATACGTTCTTCAGATAAACATTGATCAGAACTGTCTTCCCATTCTTGCCTATGAATGTCAGTGATTGATTTACTATCTGCCCGATTGAGGCGTTGCTGCCAGAGAGTGAAGTCAGATTCACCATGTTCCCAAATGGGTATGTGACAGTTGAGATAGCTCCTATATAGTTCTGTGAAAGAAGTTTACCCGTTATAGAATTCAGAATTTGCAGTTCTGTGGAATTGAACTTTCCTGAAAAATAGATTGGACTGGTAAAATTGAGGAGGATGAAGTTTGGAGTAAGTGGATCGTAACCGTATCTCGCTGCTATCTCGTAATAACCAATCTTGCCCGCATTGTTTGGTATAAGAGACAGCAGATCAAATGATGTCGGGGTCACCTCATAAACTATTAGGGAGAATATGAACAATAAAACAAGTGCTATGACAAGAATATTTCTATGATTCCTGCTCACTCTTGCCACCTTATCAAAATTCATAAGGTGATCAGGTCTCCTTATGTTTGTATGGAATAGCCTGAGAAAAGAAGGGAGCAGTGTCAGGGCCACGCCAAGGCTCACCGTAATCCCTAAAGCGTTAACGTATCCTCCATCACCTATAAGGGGAATGTTGAACAGCGCAAGAACAATGTATGAAATTATAACAGTTAGGCCAGAAGTGAACACTGCGTGACCGGCCCATTTAACTGTATTTTCAAGCCTGTCATCTGCTTTGCTCCTAACGAACCTGTTGAGTATATAAACTGAATAGTCAACGCTCAGACCAAGTATTAGGATGGCACTCAGAGTTGTCACAATGAATGATAAAGTTGTTTTCTCAACAACACCGAAGACAAGATAGACAATACCAAGGGTTATCGAATATGAAATTCCGAAGAAAGCAAGGGGTATGAAAGCCAGGATCGCAGACCTGAAATACAGTCCAACTATTATGATTGAAATTATGATTCCAATAATCATGGATTCAGAAAGTGATGAAACAGCAATGTGCTCAACCCCTCCAGCTATTTCATCTGAACCAGTGTAATAGATGTGGACTTCTGGAAATTCATTCTGGATATCTGAAATATATTGATTCACAGTGTTTATCTGATTCTCGCTCAAGCTTGATACGTTGAAAGTAAGCAACATTATGTATCCGTCAAAATTCCTTGGAACGAGAATGTTGAAGAGTGAAGAATTGAATTTCATTCCTGACTGGTTGTAATTTTCCACAACCATACTCGAAACATTTCCAGATGTCTCGTTAGATAAGGAAATAAACCTTGAACTGTTGGTGAAATAGAAGTATGGAGAGCCTCCAAATTCCTTCTTAATAAAATTCTCGGAAAAATAAATTGAAGACTTGGAAGATCCATTTTCAATGAAATACCTTGCAATGTAGCTGCCAGGGAATCCTACTAAAGACGATAGCTTATTCAAATTGGGGGATATTTTATCAATATAATCGTTTAATACAAAGGAAGAATTGTTGCTTAACAGGTATCTGTAATATTCATTCACACTCATATTCAAGGAAGATGATATTACCTGGATGCCTGAATATAGGGATGATGAGTTAAGCTGTTCCTCTACTGTGTAGTTCAAATTCGTCATGTTTCTCATGAAATAGGAAAACTGGTCTACATTCATACCGAAGAATCTCTGTGAGAAGTTATAGATAGAAGGCGATGACTGATTAACATAATTATCGGTTATATTCCAAGAGAGTGAGGTTACATTGCTCCCAGTTATGAAAGCCTGATATGTGAGATTGAATATCTCCGGGCTGTATTTCCCGAATTCACTGTATGATATGCTTTCCAGCAGGGAATCAGTTATATAATTCCTGATGGTGATATTAGAATATGAAGAAACATTGAAGGAATTGTAGACAGTGAGGAAGAATGACTGCTCGCTTGCATTCATTCCAGAGGCAAATTCCTTCACCGCATTTCCTATCGAATAATTAAGCCTTGACTGGATCGGCACTGATGTGTTATTCCATATGTTATAAAAAAGAGTGAAGAATGATAATGAATTTTGACTTCCATAAAAGTCATGTGTTTCATTTAGCAAGGTTTCTGATGCAAGAACATCCCTGCTTGAATTGTTGAGCTGAGGCTCAGTGTAAAATGACTGGACATAAATTTCATAGAATGACAGTGGTATCCCGTAGATAATCTCTGAAGTTCCTATTATCTGTGAATCCGTTATATTCAGAGCATCGGTGAAATTTTTAACTGCCCCTGATATTTTAGCGTGTGTTAAGATGAATGCATTATCTATTTCCTCAAGACTTACTGTGAAATTTATGAATTCCTTTGTGCCATTGAGAACCTTCACGTAGCCATTTATTATACCATTGGATGCGTTGTAAAGATTTATGTAAATTTTATAAACGCCCTTCCCTGCTGAATCAAGGACTTGATTTGCCACAGGATACGGGGAAATGAGGTTGGCAATTCTAGTGCCCTTAAGACCCTGCTTGTAGGTAGCATTGATCTGCTGCCAGATGTTGTAGGAATACGAGGAATAGAATGATCCATTAACAAATAGAACGACCGTATCATTATTCGAGGAATTGTTTGATGGGAATTGAATATTGTAAATATTCTGTGCTTTCTGGGACATGGATGCGGTATTGCTATTGGTCATTTCCACGTTGTAATTCGTGATGGATGTGGATAAAACTGCAAATGGTACGAGGATAACCAATGCTATGATCCAAATTGCTATGATCATTTTGTATCTTTTTTCTATGAATAATCCTAGCTTGTCGAATTGATTCTCAAGCACCTTACGTCATGAAAATAATGTATTTTATTATTTGTCACAAAAATGGAATAATAAATATTTATGGAACTTATCAGTAAAGCAATGATAATATTTGACAACCATGTGCATCTCAGAGAAGAGTCAATTGATTTTTTTTACAAAAAATTTGGAATGAATGGTGGAACTGGAGTGAACCTTGTTAATCTGACTGAAAATTGCTATACTTTAGATTCCTTCGTCCAAAAATACAGGGAAACTGAATCTATAGCAGATAAACTGAGGGAAAGGGGTTTAGACGTTGTGACCACGATCGGACCCTATCCTGTTAATATAATTGAGATGGTAAAAAATATGGAGATCAGGGAAGCAATTTCAATATATGAAAGAGCTGTTGATATTTCAGTTAGAGAGATAGAAGAGAAGAGGGCTGATGCAATAGGAGAGGTTGGCAGGCCACATTTCCAGGTGGATGAAAGGATAATGGAAGCAAGCAACGAAATAATGTCCTATATCTTTACAGTTTCAAAGGACAATGATATCCCAGTGATATTGCACACTGAATCTCTCGACCCGAAGGGAATGTGTGGGGTAATGGACCTTGCATCCAGAACTGGCAAGAAGGACAGGATTATAAAACATTTCAGCCAGCCCGTATTTTCTGGTAATTGCGGCATCATACCTTCAGTTCCTGCAAACAGAAAAAATGCAAAGATTGCGCCATGGGGTGAAGAAGGGTTTTTCATGGAGACCGATTTCGCAGGAGACATTGGCAACCCAAATTTTGTTCTTCCTGCCGATTCCGTCCCCAGCAGAATCAAGATGCTCCTTCAGGAGGGAGTTGACGAAGAGAAAATCAATAGATCCATGGAATATTACAGGAAATTTTATAAGAAATAAATCAGAAAATATCTTCCCCTGATGATGCCACTTCATCCCAGAGTTTTCTCAACCTTACAAGATGTTTTTCGTGTCTTATGACCAGGTCAGTGAATATTTTGACTAAATCAGCATTATTCACAGATCTTCCGACCTTCCTTAGGTTATCTGTGACACAAACCTCCCCCTTTATCAGGTTGTCTATTATCTCTGTGGCATTTATCCTCAGCAGTCTTTTTGGAGGTATAAATTTACAGTTTGAGGGCAGATTTTCAACCCCTAAAAGCTGTTCAAGTTTTATGAAAGCATATTTCTGGAGAAGAGGGTATATGGAATTCAGGGTTTCAACCTCTCCCGGCATCAGATTCCTCAACTCCGTTATGATTTTGTTTCCAAGTTCATTACCAACTTTTTTTGAGACATTTATTTCGATAAGTGAAAATAATGAATCGTAATAATTCTGTAAGAGGCCCTTCTGGTCTGAGTAAATCTTTATCAATTCCTTAATAAAATCTTCAACATCCATTTACTATTCCATAATACTAAACATCTTATATATTATTTGTCCAATTTTGAATCTTTTTGTATTTTTCACTAAATAAAGTTTATTAACTCTCTTATATGTCGGAATAGACATATGACATCCCTGAATCGTGTGAAAATATTGTTCATACTCTCAAAAGGTGAAAGGAATTCATACCAGCTGAGCAAGATGCTTTCAGCACAGGATAGACGGATGTCAAGTGGAACCCTCTTCCCCATTCTTAGGGATCTGGAGATAGATGGGTTCATTATGATTAAAAATAATGGTGGCAGAAAGATGTACTCTCTAACCCAGAAGGGGAAGAATTATGTTGATACCCTTGAGAATTTGAGGGACAGCCTCAGGAAGAAACTTATGGAATCGTATCTGAGAGATCATATTCTCATCTATGAAAAGGATGATTATTCCCTTTTGCTTTCAAAGGATTTCGTGAACAACATTTCAGAACTCAGTGATATTATAGGAGATGAGGTCACAGGGCTTCTCTCCCTTCTGATTTCACTGATCAGTAATGGGAATAAGGATGCTGTTTTAAGAATCAAGGAGAAAATAATAGATATCATGGAGGAGGAACATGGCATTCACAACCAGGGCTAAATCAACTATTGCTGTTATGGCCATTGCAGGAACAATGATAATGTATGTTGAAACAATGGTAACACCTGCTCTGCCAGTTCTCTCAAAATTCTTCTCTGCAAGTTATGATTCTCTTTCCTGGATCGTCACCGCTTATTTAATATCCGGAACAATATCTGCGGCGATATTTGGGAAACTGGCTGATATTTATGGAAAAAAGAAAGTTTTCGTGATTCTTACCCTGGTATATGCAGTAGCAGTTTCATTCGGGGGATTTGCCAACACTCTCACTGAATTCATCATTATAAGGGCTGTGCAGGGACTGGGAATGGGAATGCTTCCTGTTGCATTTGCTCTCTTGAACGATGAACTTCCAAAGAATGAACTGCCTCTTGCACAGGGTATAATATCAGCAACTTTTACTGTCGGGGCTTCTCTTGGGCTTGTTATTGGTGCCTGGATTACGCAGAATTACGACTGGCAGTGGTCCTATCATTCTGCAATTCCAATTGCCTTCGGCCTATTCGTTGCCTCCATGGTAATATTGGAGGAATCACCCTACAGAAAAAAGGAGACCATTGATTTTGGAGGAGTTTTCCTTCTCAGTGTAGGTCTTGTCTCTGCGATCCTTGTGCTATCAGAGGGAGTCTACTGGGGATGGACTTCCTATCTTATACTTTCACTTGCATTCCTTGCGGTTGTCAGCGTATCACTTTTCCTTGTCTATGAGAACACCGTAACACAGCCATTTATAAATTTGAAACTTCTCAAGATAAGAAACATTTTCCTAGCAAATCTGACAGGACTATTTGCCTCTGGAGGAATGTTCTATCTTTTTTACACCATACCCCCATTGTTACAGGATCCTGCACCTGCTGGATTCGGGAAGGATATCCTGACATCAGGTCTTGTCATGGTCCCTGGAAGCCTGATGGCAATAGTATTTGCACCTATAGGTGCCCTTGTTGTCAGGAAGTATGGACCAAAGCTTTCCATAATAATTGGAACTGCGGTAATGCTGGTGGCTTTCATATTGCTTTACTTCAACAGAGGAGATGTAACCTCTATAACAGAGGATGCAATTTTCATAGGTTCAGGGACGTCATTCGTGTTTGTTGGTATAATAAATATGATAATAATATCAACTCCCAGAGATTCCACTGGTATGGTTACTGGTATGAATACTGTTTTCAGGAATATCGGTTCCACAATAAGCCCTGCAGTTGCAGGAGTTCTTGAGACCCAGTTCATAGTTCCAGCAATGGTAGGGTATATACCTGAGTCATTGGGGCAGCTTCCTTTTACCCCAATTTATTCAACTTTCCCTTCAAATCTTGCATTTGACTATATTTACATAATAGGATTTATCACGCTACTCATCTCGCTTATCTTCACATTTTCAATGAAGAAGGTGAGGGTCAATGAGTTAAACGAGGTGTTAGAATGAAAAAAATATTGTTGATAATTGCAGTAACAATGATGATAATTTCTGCGATACCGATGGTCGGTGCCTCGCAGGAACCGATTGTAGTGGAAAGAGGCTACTGGTATTCCCCTAATAGCACTGCGCTTGTAGCACCGGGATATGATTATCTCCCCCTATTTGTGCAATTTTTCTCAGAAGTGCCTTCAGAGATAACTGATGTGAATGTATCGCTCAATTTTACATCTGGCATATTTTCTTACTCATACATCCACGGTCCGAACAGGGATGTTAGGGATTATTACAATATACCAGTCATGCAGCCTGGCCAGAATGCAACTATAGTGCAGCTGACAAACATAAGTGCAGAATACCCCCCGGGAATGTATCAGACAGAAATATCCTACAGCTTCTATGAAAGCGGTTCCCTGATAACAGGGAGCACCAATTTCACCGTTCCAGTTATGGGATCTGTGGACATAATAACACAGAAGGCATTCTTTGGAACGGAGAATTCACCGATTGGGGCAACATCATTCGAGAAAAACATTCCCTTCACACTGTACCTTGATAACAATGGAAATTCTCCAGCAACAAACGTGACTGTCAGTTACACACCCCAGTATCCATTTTCTGGTACGGAGCAGAATTTCACTATACCTGCTTTCCCCTCCTTCTACTCCATACCTCTGGTTTTCACTTTGAGCACAGGAAATGCTACTCTGAATACAGTACAAAATGTAACGGTGACCTATTTTGGCGTACCTCATAGGGAGCAATTCACCCTTTCCCTTGCAGGATTTCCTGATGTAGTAGCTGCAGGGTCTGAATTTCCCGTTACTTCCGTAGTTCCCTCCCAGGGTATGAACAATGTTCCAGTGACATTCTACCTTGAAGAGGATTCTTCCCTGCCTGTCACAAACATTTCCGTGATATACAAACCGCAATATCCATTCTCCGGTCAGCAGCAGAGCACTATTCTGAGTGCAATTCCATCATTTGGGGTTGAGCCGGTGACCTTTATTGTCAATATAATAGGCTCTGAGAATAATACAGTCCAGAATATCACGGCATATTACAATGGAAGCTATCATTCCATTTCCTATAAAGTAATAATACCTGGATATTACAATTTCAGCGTAGTAAACTATTACACAGATCCACCTTATATTTTCCAAAATGAAAAGTTCATTGCACTTACAGTTCTGATAATGAATGGAGGGAATTCATTATCCGTGCCTGTCAATATTTCACTGAGCAGCAATGTTTTCAACATCACAACACTCCCATATCACCTTGCAGCAATACCTCCGGGGAAAGTTTTCAATTTTACATTCCTGATTAATGCTCCTTCACTTACGGGCAAAATTCCCCTGTACCTTCAAATAAACGGCGAAAGATTCACTCTTACTGAGAATGTTTACGGCAAGGGAAATTTAACTGTTCAGAATTCTGTCCCACAGGTATCACCAGGTACGAACAAGAATCTATTTAGATTCACCCTGACAAACACTGGAAATGTTGCACTCATGGATGTGAGCATTCATATCCTAACTCCGGATGTATTCTACATAGATGTGCCATCCTCAAATCCACTTGGTTCACTTACAGCCAACAATATAACTTTCACGCAGATAAATCCAGGACAGTCAATTGTGATAACATTCCTGATTGATGTGAGAAGTACCACATCCCCGGGAAACTACCCGTCCCAGCTTTTCTTGTCGTACAGGCTCAACAATTCAGTGCTTCCATTCTTCTACACATATAATTTCAATGTCACAGTCCAGAATACGGCCCTACAGCAGATAGAATCAGGCTCTGCCTTGCCGTATATTATAGCACTCTTTGCAATAATAATCATTGTGGTATTCGTAGTGGCAATCAGAAGGAGAAAGAAAAAATAAATTAAATTTTTTTATAATTTTTTAAGTGTGTAATTCAGTATATTTCCATTCTCGCAATATTCTATTTCAGCTGGGGTGTCTAGTCTTATCTTTCCTTCTATGGTCTTCTCCTCTTTCCCCTTTATTGTTATCATCACCTTAGAACCTGGGATGACATTGTCCCAGGTGATTGAAACCAATTCATCCCCTTTCAAATTCAATGATTTTGTATCAGCTTCTATTGGTATTACACCCATGTTTGTGAGGTTGCTTCTGTGAATTCTCTCGAAGCTCTCAGCGATAACTGCCCTGACTCCCAGCAAATATGTTGCTTTTGCAGCCCAGTCCCTGCTGCTTCCTACACCATACATCTTCCCTGCAAATATGACAAGAGGTACATTGTCTTTCCTGTAGAGTTGGGATGCATCGAAGAATGTCATCTTCCTTTCCGATGGATGATGAATTGTAAAACCACCCTGGGTGCCAACCATCATATTTCTAATCTTCGGATTTGCAAATCCTCCCCTCATCATCACCTCGTGGTTACCTCTTCTGGCGCCGTAAGTGTTGAAATCATCAGGCGAAACTCCGTTCTCCATCAGGTACTTGGCTGCTGGAATATCCACATTCTCGAGCGCCTTCTTGCCATTCTTGAGATAATCTTCCCATATTTTCCTGTATTTATCTACATCCTGTATTATATTGCCTGCCGGGGAGATGTGGTCCGTTGTTATTCTATCACCGAACACCGCGAATATCCTGGCATCCCTTATTGTTTTTAGTGCAGATGAGACATCGAACCACGGAGGTTCCCTTACATATGTGCTCTTCTGATCGAATTCATAAATGTTCCCCTCCGGAATCTTCAACTGCTTCCATTCCTCCACGCCCTCGAATATCTTTTCCTTTCTTGAAACGTACATATCCCTGTTCATGAACTCTTCCTCGTACTTTCTTATCTCCCTCTTATCAGGCCATATGTCTCTCAGGAATACCTTGTTTCCGTTAGGATCGATTCCTATAGGTTCATTGTCGTAGTCTATGTCGATTCTCCCTGCTACTGCATACGCTACCACAAGCATTGGAGATGCAAGGAATGCCCCCTTCACAAATGGGTTGATCCTTCCCTCGAAATTCCTGTTTCCGCTGAGAACAGCTGCAGTGTAAATCTTCTTCTCCTTTATTGCATCTTCCACTTCTTTGATAAGAGGACCGGCATTACCTATGCAGGTTGTGCATCCGTAGCCCACAATATGGAATCCCAGTGCTTCCAGGTAGGGCATTAACTCCGCTTTTTTAAGATACTCGGCAACTACCGGACTGCCTGGTGCAAAGCTTGTTTTCACGTATTCCTTCACATGAAGGCCCCTTTCAACTGCCTTCTTTGCAACCAGAGCAGCTCCTATGAGCACGTCGGGATTTGAGGTATTAGTGCAGCTTGTAATTGCAGCAAGTGCAACGGCTCCATCCGATATATCAACATCTTCCCCCCTCATCTTTATCGTAATATTTTTAGACTCACCGGAACCATAATCCCTCTGCAGAGTATCCGATATCAGCTTTCTTATGTACTGAAAATTCTTCAGTGAAATTCTGTCCTCTGGATTGGCTGGTCCGGCTATGGAAGGTTCCACATTAGATAGGTTGAATTCTAGCTTCTGATCATAGCTCTTCTCCTTACCGTCATAGAATAATCCCTGTTTCCTCAGGTATTCCTCGACTATCTTTATGTGACCCTCATCCCTCCCAGTAAGGTAAAGATATTTCAGTGTTGCTTCAGTTGCCGGGAAGAAACCCATCGTAGCACCGTATTCCGGTGCCATGTTTGATATTGTCGTCCTGTCCTGAGCGGTTAGGAAATCCATGCCCTCCCCATAGAATTCCACAAATTTTCCTACGACGTTGCTCTTCCTCAGAAATTCTGTTATTGACAGGACTATATCAGTCGCAGTCACCCCTTCCCTTGGTTCTCCAGTTAGCTTTACTCCAACAACGTCAGGAACGAGAATGTAGGATGGTTCACCAACTATTACAGCTTCTGCTTCAAGACCTCCAACGCCCCATCCCAACACAGATATACCATTGACCATGGTGGTGTGAGAATCCGTTCCTATGACAGTATCGGGATAAAGATAACCATCATTCTCCATCACTACCCTTGCTAAAAATTCTATATTGACCTGATGAACTATGCCGTTTCCAGGAGGCACTATCTTGAGATTTTTGAAATTCTTCTGTGCCCATTTGAGAGCAGAATACCTCTCTGCATTCCTCTTGTATTCGAGTGACCTATTCTCAAGTATTGCGTAGCTTGTGCCAAACCTGTCCACCTGCAAGGAATGGTCCGCGACCAATTCCACCGGTATCACAGGATTTATCCTCTCAGGATCCTTGTGCATTCTCTTAGCTGCATTCCTCATTGCTATGAGGTCAACTATCAATGGGACCCCTGTATAATCCTGAAGAATTACCCTTGAAGGATAGAAAGGTATCTCCTCCTTCTTTTTATTTATGAGCTTGGCAATGTGCTCCTCTGTCACGTATTTTCCGTCCAGCTTTCTAAGTAGATTTTCAAGCAGTATCTTGGTTGAATATGGGAGGTTATCTATCTTGTATCCCTTTTTCTCCAGTTCCTTCAGATCAAAATATTTGAATTCTTTACCATTGATGTTAATTTTAGAGACCATAATGGTAAAGTTATTCTATATACTTATTTTTTCCATTAAAAAAATATGAAGAGTTTCAATCTTCATGATGGTGATGGTGGTGTCCTTGCCCCATCTCATCAGGACTCGCTGGATTTAACTCGCCATTCTCTATTTTCTTCACTATTTCCTCCGCCTTTCCCTCTGCTTTGAATAAGCGGACATTCTTGTTCATTGCCAGCCTGAATCCAGGAGGGCCACAGGATCTTGTAACCACAGCATTCACATTTTTTGGGAGGATCTGCGAAAGTTTGAAAAGGCCAGGATGCTCTTCCCTGTGCTCCAGATGCATATCCTCAACCATCTTTCCATTCTCGAAAATAAGAGCCTTTTCGCCATCGTCCATAGCGCTAACTTGTTCTCCATTCAGTACAACTGCAATTCTCATATACCTATATGATATAGGGATTAATATATGTTTCCAATAGAAAGTATTTTGTGAAAATTTACTATATTCCATCAATGCCAGATGAAAAAAGATGGAGAAAGGAGACTCTCGATCCCTGGATAAATGGAAAGAAAGAGGAAGATAGAATAAACAGCTCAGATATGAAACTCAAGGAGATTTACGGGCCATGGGATGTGAATATAAATTATGATGAGGATCTTGGATTCCCCGGTGAATACCCGTTCACAAGAGGTATATACCCTGATATGTACAGAGGAAGATTATGGACAATGAGGATGTTTTCAGGCTTCGGCACTCCTGAGGATACAAATAAGAGACTGAAGCTTTTGCTTTCCCATGGGGAAACAGGTCTTAGCATTGCGTTTGATATGCCAACATTATATGGATACAATGCAGATTCAGATAGGGCCCACGGAGAGGTGGGGAAGTGCGGAGTCAATGTTTCATCACTCAGGGATATGGAGATAATATTCAAGGACATACCTCTAGACAAGGTTTCCACTTCCATGACAATAAATGCACCAGCCAATATTTTAACAGCAATGTACATAATAGTGGGGGAGAAGCAGGGCGTTCCAATGGAAAAGCTCAGTGGGACCGTTCAGGCTGATATTCTCAAGGAATACATAGCCCAGAAGGAATGGCTCTATCCTCCGGAAGCTCACATGAGGATAATAAGGGACATGATGGTCTTTTCCACCAAGAATATGCCAAAATGGAACTACATTTCCATTTCAGGATATCATATAAGGGAAGCTGGAGCTTCCGCAGTTCAGGAAATGGCGTTCACACTTGCTGACGGATTCCAGTATGTCAAGCTGGGAATGGAGAATGGTCTTGATGTAGATTCATTTGCTCCCAGACTAAGCTTCTTCTTCAACAGTTCAATCAATTTCTTTGAGGAGATAGCTAAATTCAGGGCAGCCAGGAGAATATGGGCCAGGGAGATGAAGGAAACATACGGTGCGAAGAACCCAAGGTCAATGATGCTCCGCTTCCACACCCAGACTTCAGGTTACACTCTCACATGGCAGCAGCCTCTGAACAACATAGTGAGGACTGCTGTGGAAGCCATGGCAGCTGTAATAGGAGGGACTCAGAGCCTTCATACAAATTCTTACGATGAGGCATGGGCCCTGCCCTCAGAACAGGCAGTTGAAGTTGCACTGAGAACGCAGCAGATACTTGCATATGAAACTGGTATAGCTGATGTGATAGATCCTCTGGGCGGTTCATACTACATAGAATACCTCACTGATAAAATGGAGGAGGAGGCATACAAGTATTTCAGGACAATAGACAGCATGGGGGGAGTTGTCAATGCAATAAAGAATGGTTATATTCAGAGGGAAATTGCTGCAACATCATATGCACACCAGAGGAGGATTGAGAGCGGTGAAGTCAAGGTTGTAGGAGTCAACGCATTCGCAAAGGAAAATGAGTCTCCGATAAATGTTCTGAAGATAGATTACACCGCTGAGGAAAATCAAATAAAAAGGATTAAGGAGACAAGAGCGATGAGGGATGAGGACAAGGTGAAGAAAAGTCTGGAAAAACTCAGGAATGCGTACCTTAGTGACGAGAATTCCATGCCTGCTGTTATAGAGGCTGTGAGGAATTACGCAACGCTGGAGGAAATAGCCAATGTGGGAAGGGAGGTGTTCGGTGGATGGAAGGAACCTATGATAATATGAACAGGAGGATAAGGGTTTTAGTGGCAAAGCCTGCCCTAGACGGACATGATAGAGGGGTATTGATGTTAGCTAAAGCTCTCAGGGATGCTGGGATGGAAGTACTTTACGCTGGTTTGCTTCCGACACCCGAAATGGTTGCAAGGATAGCGGTGGATGAGGATGTTGATGTTGTTGCTTTGAGCCTTCCCAACAGTGCCCACATGACCGCCTTTCCAGAAGTTAAGAAATGGCTTGAGAAATTAGGGGCAAAGGACATTCAGATTGTAGGTGGTGGCATTATCCCTCCAGAGGATAGAGAAAAACTCGAGAGTCTGGGGATTACCGGCAACTATGGGCCTGGTACTCCCTTGAATGTTATCATAGATCACATAAGGATGGCTGCAAAGAAGAAATGGGAACTTGAATCAGGATCTGTGTGATGCCTTCTTCTGGAGTATCTCAAGCTTGCTCATTACCATGTATAGGACTGTTCTAGCATGACCGGGCATATTTGGATCATTTACCAATTCATCCAATGAAATCACGGAGCTTGCAGCCCTTACATCAAGCGTGGTTTTGTCATTTGCAAGTTTATTTCTTATTGTTTGAATATTCTTTCTAACGTTTCTTGGTATTGAATAATCAGTCATTAGGTCATCCATCATCTTTATTGTTTCATTTAACATCTGTTCCATTTCGTCCATATTAAACACCTCATTTGAATACGACACCCCTATCTTTGAATATGCTGATTACCATTGATGTATAAGTATCTTTAACCCCATCTATCTTCCTTATGTCTTTTATTAGAAAAGATCTCATCTGATTCATGTCAGGAAATCTAACTTTCAAAACCATATCCCAGTTCCCCGTAACAAGATAAATATCTTCAACAAAATTTAACTTTGACAGTTGTGAACTTATCTCCTCTATTTTTTCTGTATCAGCCTTTATTTGAACCATTGCAGTGACAACCTGGCTTGCTGTCGCCTCTATCATTTTACCTTCATCATCCATATTTACCCTTTCTGTATATAACAAATAAAGAA
>CAZIOW010000020.1:0-30038 GCA_964541025.1 uncultured Thermoplasmatales archaeon | reverse complement strand
ATAGTGCCTACCTACTTCTTTCGTTATGGTAACCTCTTTTATTCTGGATGGAATTCATCTCCTCTCTGAAGATAGGAGCTTTCTTGCTCAAAAAGATCGTAAATATTCCTTTAATAATTATATATTTTTTATATGGAAAAGCCCGTATATATCATTGCAGAAACAACTGAGATTTATTGCCTCCTCCAACATCACAATTCTTTATTTAAAATTCATCATAAAGATTTATAACTTTATTAGCATATACGAGTAAAGTAGGTGAAATTATGCAGTCAGCACAGATGGCGTATGACAGGGCCATAACGGTGTTTTCTCCTGATGGCAGATTGTTCCAGGTAGAATATGCAAGAGAAGCAGTTAAGAGAGGAACTACAGCCATTGGAATAGTATACAAGGACGGAGCACTATTAATGGCAGACAAAAGGATTAAAAGTGGACTTGTCGATGATAGAAGTATAGAAAAAATATTTCTTATAGATGGGCACGTAGGAGCAGCAACTTCCGGATTAATAGGAGACGCAAGAATATTGATTGATTTTGCGAGAATACAGGCTCAATCAGAAAAAGTTACTTACGGTCAGGAAATAACTGTGGAATCTTTGGTTAAGAAGGTATGCGATCTTTTGCAGCAGTATACACAATACGGAGGAGTAAGACCTTTCGGTGCATCTCTTTTAATTGCCGGAATAGACGAAACAGGTATAAGGTTATTTGAAACCGACCCCTCAGGTCTTTCAACCGGATACAAGGCTGATGCAATTGGATTTGGAAGAGATGCAGCAATGGAACTTCTAGAGAAGGAGTACAAGGATAATATGAATCTTAATGAGGCTGTGGACCTTGCTGTGAAAGCTCTGAAGGCTGGACTAGAACAGGGTCAATCTCTGGGCAATATTAGCGTCGGTCTGGTTACGAGAGATGAAAAATTCAAGATTCTTTCTCCTGAAGAAACTAAGAATCTAATGGGCTCTCGGTGAGGAAATAAATGGTAAAGGTAGAGGACGCACTGGTTGCTAGGTATGAAACAAGAGGTCACAGATTTGAGATCCTTATAGATCAGAAACTTGTTGACCTTATAAAATCTGGAAAGGATGTTAATGTAGAAGAATACCTTGCAGCCGATGTAATTTTTAAAGACAGTAGCAAGGGCGATAAAGCAAGTGATGAGGTCATTAAGGAAGTATTCGGTACAGACGATCTGGAGACAGTGGTAAGGGAAATAATAAAGAAGGGACAGGTTCAGCTTACAACTGAACAGAGAAGAAAGATGCTCGAGGAAAAGAAGAGACAGGTTGTCGAAATAATCTCAAGGGAATCAATGAACCCGCAAACAGGTGCCCCTCACCCTCCTCAGAGAATTGAAAAGGCAATGGAGGAAGCAAAAGTAAGGGTTGACCCATTCAAGAGCGCAGAGGAACAGGTTCAGGAAGTGCTTAAGGCAATAAGAGTTCTTCTACCTATAAAATTTGAACATGTGAGAATGCAGATTAAGGTACCAGGAGAAGATTATGGCAAAGTTTATTCTGAGTTAACCAAGCTCGGACAGATACATAAGGAAGAATGGGGTAATGATGGAAGTTATACTGCACTGATAGAAATCCCTGCAGGAATTCAGGATGAACTTTATGATTTCGTTAACAAAAAGACAAAAGGAAATGCAGATATTAAATTATTAAAATGAGGTGATATATTTGGATACTACAACAAAAAAAATTGTGTTACCAGGTGAAGAGATAGATTTACAGGGAATGAAACAGGGAAATGGAATTTACCACGAAAATGGAAAATATTATGCATATCAGTTAGGAATGTTACAGTTTTACAACAATTATGTAAATCTCATACCGCTAAGCGGGAAATACTATCCAGTCAAGAATGACAAGGTTATTGGTAAAGTAATTGATATTGCACCCTCTTTCTGGATATTAGATATAAAGGGACCCTATCCTGGATTCCTTCATATAAATGATACTCCCTGGAAATCAGGAAGTGGCGAACTTAACAAGATAATGAACACAGGCGATACCGTATTTGCAAAGGTGAATGAAATTACTGAATCAAAGCAAATATGGCTATCCCTTAAGGATAATGGACTAAGAAAGCTTGAGGGAGGGCATATAGTTTCTGTCCAGCCAACCAAAGTATCAAGGATCATAGGGAAGGGGGGATCCATGGTAAATATGATAAAGGAAATCACGGGGGTCAAAATTCAGCTTGGACAGAATGGAATTGTCTGGATAGATGGGGAACCAGATAAAGTCCTATTAGTTATTAAAATCCTTAAATTTATAGAGGATCAGGCCCATACAAGTGGCCTAACAGAAAGAGTAAAGGAAATTTTGGAAAAGGCGAGGTGAAAAGCATGAGTATGGTTAGTAATATAAAATTGATTGATGAAAATGGGTTAAGAATTGACGGAAGGAAATTCAATGAGTTAAGACCGATAAAAATAGAAGTAGGAGTTCTTAACAGAGCCGATGGCTCTGCTTATATTGAGTGGGGAGGAAATAAAATAATAGTAGCGGTATACGGTCCAAGGGAAGCATTCCCCAAACATACACAGAACCCTTCAAGGGCAATAGTAAATGCCAGATACAACATGGCAGCTTTCTCAGTAGATGAGAGAAAGAGACCGGGACCAGACAGAAGAGCAATAGAGATAAGCAAGATAATTGGGGAGGCTCTAGAATCTGCAATATTTGTAGAACAGTACCCGAGAACGAGTATAGATGTGTACATCGAAGTCTTACAGGCTGACGCAGGAACAAGAATTGCAGGCCTTACTGCAGCATCCGTGGCACTTGCGGATGCAGGCATACCGATGAAAGATATGATTGTAGGATGCGCGTCTGGAAAGGTTGATGGGAAAATAGTCCTTGATCTGAACAAAGAAGAGGATAACTTTGGTCAGGCAGATGTTCCACTTGCGATAATTCCAAGGACACAAGAGGTTGTGCTTTTGCAAATGGATGGAAATCTTACAAGGGAAGAGTTTGAGCAGGCAATAGAAATGTCCAAGAAAGCAGCATTATTTATCTCAAATCTTCAGAAGGAAGCCCTTCTTGCCAAATACTCAAGACCGGAGGAAAAGGAGGAAGTTAAAGAGCAAGAAGCAGTACAAGAAAATCATGGGGATGATGATAATGAGTAGGAGTTCTGATGAAATAGTGTATGGGTTAAAAAGAGATTATCTTGAAAAGATATCGTCAGGAGGGAACAGGATAGATGGAAGGAAATTAGATGAATACAGAGATATTAAAATTACAACAAATTTTGTTACACGGGCAGAAGGTTCTGCTGATGTGAGACTAGGAAACACAAGGGTCCTCGTAGGAGTTAAGATAGAGCAGGGTGAACCATTCCCGGATACCCCTAACAGCGGAATTCTCACCACAAATGCTGAGCTAATCCCAATGGCATCTCCGACATTTGAATCAGGGCCACCGAATGAAGATTCAATAGAGCTTGCAAGGGTTGTAGACAGGGCAATCAGGGAGTCAAAGATGATAGACCTTGACAGGCTAGTCATAACGCCAGGAGAGAAAGTTTGGGTTGTGTTCATAGATATTCATGTACTTGATTATGATGGTAATTTAATTGATGCTAGCACAATAGGCGCGGTTTCAGCTCTTCTGGAAGCAAAGGTACCTGCATCAAAAGTAGGGGGGGAAGATTTCCAACTGCCAATAAATCACATACCTGTAATGGTTACAATGGCTAAAATAGGCTCAAATATCATGGTGGATCCCAGTCTGGAAGAGGAAGAGGTTGCAACAGCAAGGATCTCAGTTGCAACAGATGAGAATGGAAACCTTGTCGCGATGCAGAAAGGCTTAAGTGGATCATTCACTGTGGATGAAATATTTAAGGCAGTAGATACGTCTATTGAAATAGGAAAAGATTTTAGGAAGAGAGTATTCGGGAGATGATTCAATGACAAAGAGAACAAAGAAGGTAGGAAGCGCTGGCAGGTTCGGACCAAGGTACGGTTCCACAGTCAAGAAGAGATGGGTTGAAATGGAGAACCTTAGGAAAGATACCTATATGTGTCCAAGGTGCCACCATGTATCGGTTAAGAGAGAACATTCAGGCATATGGCAGTGCAGGAAATGCGGATTTGAATTCGTTGGCGATGCATACTCGCCTGAGGTGGAGAAGGAATATAAGAAGGTGAATCTCGAAAATGTTTAAATGCATAAGGTGCGGTAGAGAATTGAAAGATGAAAACGATACCGCACAGTTTGAATGTGAATGCGGGTCAAAAGTATTCGTGAGAATACCAGCTAACATAGTAAAGACAATAGAAGTTAAATGAATGAACGTCTGCAAAAGTTGCCAGAAAAGACTAAGACTAGAAGATAATATAATAAATGCTGAGCCTGAAAATTGTGAATTATGCTGTGGCCTGCTAAGCCACATAGATGATTATTTCAATATTTTCCTGAATGAAACAAAAGAAATAGAATATGACAAATTTCTCCTGGGGGTTGAAGCGATCAAGGAATGCCTTGAAAGAGATACGCAAACTGTTAGCAAACTCTGCCCTGAATGCAGAAATTTCAAGCAGGAATTCACATTTGAAATGGGAAGTCGAATTGAGCAACTTCTTGGGAAAAAAGTAGATTTCAGGGAACCGGAACTGACATTTGCAATAAATCAGGAAACAGGTGATTACAATATATGGATAAAGCCAGTCTATATAGCTGGCAGGTACCGAAAGATAAGAAGGGGAATACCGCAATCTCCATGGATCAACTCTGCAAAGGGACGCGAAGGGGAAAAATCGGTTTCAGAATATATAGGGATACAAACCCTGAAAAAATTCAGAGGAAAGGATTACAATTTCTTTGCATCTGGAAGGGAGGATGTAGATGCCCTAATGCTTGGTAATGGGAGGCCATTCTATGTTGAAATTCTCAAGCCTTACACAAGGTCGGTAAATTTCAAAGAACTAGAAAGTTTAATTATTGAATATTCTAAAGGAGGAGTAGAAGTCAACTGTCTACATTTAGCTTCAAAGGAGGAAATTGAAAGACTAAAAAACTCAAGGTACGATAAGGTTTATGAGGTTGGAATTTCAATTGAAAAAATTGAAGAAAAATCCGTTCAGGATACAATTGAAAAGCTTAGAAATATAGAAATTGAACAAATGACACCCAACCGTGTCCTAGGGATAAGAAAGGATAAACTTAGAAAGAGGAAAATATATGACGTAAAACTTCTAAATAGCGAGGGAGGCATATTTAAATTGAAAATAAAAGCAGAAGCAGGAACATACATCAAGGAATTCATTACAGGGGATAATGGAAGAACAAAACCAAGTATGAGTGAAATGCTGGGTGTAAATATTAAAATAGAATATCTTAATGTATTAGAAGTTAATTAAGGGAGGATAAAAATGGCAAAAATGTCGCATGGCCCAAGAGCCAAGACGAGATATAAGATGCGAAAGAAACATAGTGAAAAGGGGCCCATACCTGTAAATAGGATAGTTAAGGTATTTGAGGTTGGGGATAGGGTAGCCATAGACATTGAACCTTCATATCATAATGGGATGCCTTTCAAAAGGTTCCAGGGAATGACTGGAGTTGTAGAAGGTACAAGGGGAACCAATTACGTTATAAAAATAAATGATAAGGATAAAGAGAAAGTGGTTATATCACACCCTATTCATCTGAAGAGAGCGTGAATCAAAATTATGAAAGTGAATTACATCCCTCTGTCAAAGGCAAAGGAATTGTTAGAATCGGAATCTAAAAAGAGGGAACTTACAGAATTGCAGAAATCAGCTCTCAATCATGCAACTAAATTTTCAAAATTATCGTCCGAAAAGGCAGTTGCTCTTCAAGAAGAGATAATTTCTTATGGTTTAACAGAACAAATGGCAGCAAAAATTGTTGATATTCTCCCCGCGAATATGGATGAGCTTAGATCAATAGTTTACCCAGCTATTCAGAATCTAGATACGGAAATAGCTAACAAAATTCTGGAAGCAATTGGAAAATTCAGGTGATCTATTGGAAGAATATGCATACATTCTGGACATTCTTCCACAGGGGAGAATGGAAGAAAAGGCTTTCAAGAGGGTACCTTTAGCACTGGCATTGGGAGAAAACGAGTTAAAATTATTTGAACTAGTTCCAAAGCAAGGTGCAGTGATGACCATAGGAGACAGGGTATACATAGGGAAGGATCTAGACAAGAGAGATAAGATAATCAGCGTCAGAAGGAGAATCTCATATGAGGAACTGACTCCTGGAGCCCAGAATGAGCTAGAATACATAATTAAATCAATAATTGAGGCGAATCAGCAGAGATTTGTTAATTTTTTCAATACAGCGCAGCCCATAACAACAAGATTGCATCAACTGGATCTTCTTTATGGAATAGGCAAGAGTCTAATGTGGGAAATTATAGATGAGAGAAAGAAGGGTCCATTCAAGGATTTTCAGGATCTGAAAACAAGGGTGAAGGGGCTGAGAGATCCTGAGAAGATGATAACTGAGAGAATCCTGCGGGAATTGAAGAATAAGGATGAAAAACACAGGTTATTCGTAGCTTTGTAAAAGATCAAGGAAAAATTATATGAGGACTGGAAAATCAACAGGAATACATTTTCTAGTTAATAATGAAATAGCGGAAAGAATTGTCTCACTTGCAGATATTGAAGGTAAGGATATCCTGGAAATTGGGCCTGGACGTGGAGCTATCACCTCTCACATAAAAAATTATAATAGACTCTATTTAATTGAAAAAGAAACTTCATTCGAACCATATCTCAGAAGTAAATTCCCAGATGCAATACTGATAATTGGGGACGCGCTGAAGGTAGATTGGCCAAAATTTGATATTTTTATAAGCAACATGCCTTACAAGATTACCTCACCTCTTCTAGGAAAGTTATGGACAAAAGATTTTCAGATGGCTGTTATAACAATACAGAAGGAAGTTGCGGATAGACTGGTTGCAAAACCAAATTCAAAGGACTATTCTAAATTGAGCGTAATGATGCAGCTTAAGTTTGAGATAGATAAAAAATTCGACATATCTCCTTCAAAGTTCAGCCCTCCACCCAAGGTTCACAGTACAGTTTTAACATTGAGGAAAAGAAACATCAATATAGATGAAGGATTTCCAGAATTTTTAAAAGTTTTGTTTTCGCAGAGAAGAAAGAAAATAAAGAACATAATGGGAATGGAAAGATTTGGGGATAATAGACCGGAAGAACTTACATTAGATAATATTCTCTCATTATACAATGATTTCAGTGCGAAGAAATAATCTTTATGATGTCATTGTTTTTCAAAATATATTCTCTTCCAAGAATTCTTTTGCTCCTCCCATTTATTGCCCTTATGAAGTTATTACCCAGGTCTGTGTGAATCTTAAAGGCCAGATCAAGTGCAGTTGATCCGTTTCTCATAAGTAGTGCATCTGGTAGAACATTTCCAGCCTTATCAGTCCAGTGTGTCTCATCTTCCACAGGGTATACAACTATCATCTTCAGTATATCGTATACAATTTTTTCAATGGCCTCCTGGACCCCGGTTCCATTGTTCTCCTTCATATATTCTCTTACTGCCTCAAGAGCATTTCTCTGATCCTTGGAAAGTTTATCTTCCTTCAGTATCAGGAAATCTTTATCCCCAGGATTGTAGGCGATCAGACCGGCTTTTGCTGCCCTTCTTAAAACAAGTTCATAATCTCCGGATACAACCATGACCCCCTTCTCATTGAGTTTTTTCTTTTCATCAGGTGTCATTTTGTCCCCTTTTGTTGCAACTATGACACTCGGTTTTGATAGGGAAATAAGCTCTTCAGCAAGATTTCTGGTTGATTCATCATTCCATTCTCTCAAATTAGATGGCACGCCCGCCCGTTTTAAGGCTAGAGAAACAGTTTTTTCATCTATTCCCAGCCCTGAAACCTTAGTTGATATGAACGTCTCTATTTTTCCTCCTTCACTCTCTATCTTCCTTAAGCCCTTAATCAAACCATCGGAAATTATAGACGATAACCAGAGAACAATCTCCTCGTGGACAAAATCGGAATCATCAAGTGGATCGTATTTTCCATGGCCTACAAAATTTCCATTTCTGTCAAGGGAGCCTGTTCCATCTATGATCTGGATAAATCCATCAGCTCGCCTGAGATCATCAAGAAATTTATTCCCCAATCCTTTACCTTCATGTGCTCCAGGGACAAGACCGGCAACATCTATTATTTCTACCGGAACCATCCTTGTTCCTTCATTGCATTTTCCAAATTTAGGTGAGCATTTCTTGCCTATCTCCGTGTGAGGGCATTTTGATCTGACATATGTAACTCCCTTATTTGAATCTATAGTGGTAAAGGGATAATTTCCAATCTCAACCTGATTCTCGGTCAATGCAGAAAAAAAGGTACTCTTTCCAACATTAGGCTTCCCTATGATGCCCACAAGAATGCTCATTCTATATCTGCCTCAACGAGGTCGTATCCCTTCGGGCATTTATTTCCCCTGATTGATAGGACCTTCACCTTGCTTTCGTCTTTCACTAAATTCAAGATGCATTCATCTGCAAATGGGCATTCGTAGTAGTCGCATTTTGTATGCTTGTAAGTTATTATGGCCCCTTCTTTTGCCATCCTTCTCTGAATCATTATTGGTTTTTTTTCTTCCTGCACTTCAACTGTGTAAACTTTGTTTCCCTCGTGAATAAAGCAATTATGTTCCTTGCCTCTTACCTTGGTGACCTTGTAATAGGAATTCACATTCAAATTGTAACACACATTTCTTAGATTGCACGTGCTGCATTCCTTCAAAGGAGAAATAAACTGGAAAGTTGATCCTTCCTTGTTCAAATATTTCGGTACAAGTGTTATTATCATTTACAAGACCTCTGTTATTCTCAATGCTTCTCTGGCTGCATTCTCGCTTAATCCGTTTTCCCCTAAGATGGTATATCTGTCTGGCCTTATTTTGTGGGCCATCATTAGTGCCTGGACGGCATCTTCTTCATTCAATCCTACCTGATCTATCTTAACAGGGGCACCAATCTTTCTTAAAGTATCCCTCACAAGAATCCAATCCCCCCCATGCAAATACATGGATATTATAGTTCCTATGCCACACAGTTCACCGTGCAGTCCATTTCCTTTTTTTATTGCTTCCACCGCATGAGCAAACATATGCTCAGAACCAGAAGCGGGTCTTGATGAGCCAGCTACGCTCATTGAAATGCCAGAAAAAGCAATCTGTTTCATAACAAACCACACGCTTTCCTCCAGATTTGGTTTTATCTGAGATGCATTATTTATTATCTCCTTTGCAGCAAACTCCGCGATCATATATGCGGAACTGCTGATCTTTTCTCCTTTAAGTCTATGGGCAAGGCTCCAGTCCTTCACTGCAGTTAAATTTGATAAAACATCTGCTGCCCCGGAGGCAAGGAATCTGAATGGAGATTTAACCATTATTTCAGTATCAGCTACTATTGCAACCGGCATTGTTGCCTCCATGCTTACTGATATCTCTCCTTTTTTTATTGATGCTCTGGGGCTCGCGACTCCATCATGACTTGCAGATGTAGGAACTGAAATGAAGTAGAGGTTTAGATCAAAGGCACTTTTCTTTGCTATATCTATCTTGGTCCCTCCACCCACACCTATAATAACTTTCCCACCAAATCTTTTAGTCTCTTCTTTCACATATTCAACATTTTCTTCAGTAGCATCTCCTGTTATTATTATGTTAGTTTTTATACCATTTTCTTCAAGTATATCCTTTGTCCTTTTACCTGCCATTTCATAGGTTTTTTCGCCAGTCACAATTATAGCCTTGTCAGCATCGGTGATCCTTCTGAACACCTCATAAATTTTATCGATTGCTCCGTGGCCCCCTATTACATCACGGGGGAGAATCATCTCTGTTAATTTTTCAAATGGCACAAGCACATATGTAATTTCAATTATTTATCGTTTCTCAAAAGTCAGAGCGATGGTCTGCATCTTATTTATAATTATTTATTAAAATTATTATTTATTTAGATACTTCAATTTGCTGTATATAAAATGCCCGAGGAGCAATTGATAACCGGAATTATCAACTATATCGGATAAAAATCCATTATTGAAATGTTATCTTCAAGTTTTCTTCATTTAATTAAATGTCAAATTATGCGGATTGTATGCCTTATGGAAAAGGAAAATTTTTGTGAAGTTTGTTTCTGTACCCATTTCAAGGATTTTTAAGGTCAAATTCTAATTATTATTGAGTATATGAAAGAAGAAAAATTCCTCATAAAAATAGAAATATTCTGCCCGTTAGCTGAGAGTTTATCTCTCGGCTTATGTACCCTCATCCCATGAATTAAGATACCTTATCTGTTCTTCGGTTAATTTATCTATATTTATATCATATGATCTCAGGTAAATTTCAGCAACTTTTTTATCTATCTCTGGCGGGACAGGAAATACCCTCCTATCTTTTGGTTTCATTTTTACTATGTACTCAGCTGTAAGAGCCTGTATTGCAAACGACAAATCCATTATTTCCACAGGATGACCTTGTCCTGCAGCAAGATTAACCAGTCTTCCATCTGCAAGGACATACACTTTCTTTCCAAATAATTCATGGACTTTTACATTTTTCCTGACTTCCCTGCCTGGTGAAATATTTTCAATCTGGTTCATTGCTATTTCATTGTTGAAATGCCCTGCATTTGCTAAAATTATACCTTCCTTTGCATTCTTTAGATCCTCAATTGTTACAACATCCTTCATACCTGTGGCTGTAATCACAAAATCAGCATCTTTTATGGCATTTCTCATAGGAGAAACTTCAAAACCATCCATGTGAGCCTCTATCGCCTTAATAGGGTCTATTTCAGTGACGCTCACAATGGCACCCATCCCCCTCATTCTGGTTGCAATTCCTCTACCGCACCATCCGTATCCTGCGACCACAATTTTCTTCCCTGCAAGAACGAGATTGGTGGAATTTATTATTCCGTCGATGGTACTCTGTCCAGTCCCGTACCTATTATCAAATAAATGCTTCATCATCGCATCATTCACATCAAACATTGGGAATTTTAGAGCTCCGGCATTTTCCATATTTTTCAGCCTGACAACACCAGTAGTTGTCTCTTCGTTACCTCCAATTATATTGTCGGACTTCTCTGGATAATTGTGTGCCAGTGTGGTCAGGTCCCCGCCATCATCTATAATCAGGTCAGGGTGCTGATCAAGTACTTTGTTAAGATATTCATAATATTCATCTGTGCTAAGACCTCTCTTTGCAAAAACTTCGACACCGTAATCATTTTTCAATGATCTGGCCACTTCATCATCTGTACTAAGGGGATTGCATCCTGCTATCCTGACAATGGCACCTCCCTCTTTGAGAGCAAGTACCAGGGCTGCAGTTTTTGCCTCAAGATGCAGTGCCATAGAAATTTTCATTCCTTTGAATGGTTTATTTTCCGCAAAGTCTTTTTTTATACTTCCGAGAACAGGCATCCATTGCATTGCCCACTCTATCTTATCCTTTCCACTCATATAAGGCAATAATTTCGATTATTAATTACCTTTTAATTGTCAATAGGAAACCTTCACCCATTTTTTTCATATCTCCAGAATTAATCTTTATTAACTCATCAATATCCCCTATCATAGAAATACCTTTATTTCCCACAAATAAAGGTGAATAAAAAATGGTTATTTCATCCCAGAATTTTGAATTAATAAATGATGTAATTACAGTTTTCCCTCCCTCGACCAGAATTTTCTTGTAGTTCATTTCATCAAAAATTTTCATCACGCATTCCAAATCGGGTAAAGGCGAATCGCATTTTTTCACGATTATTTCGGCCTCTGGATTTTCTGGTATAGGTCTGGTATTGGCACTGCTTCCTGTTATGATCAGAACCTTTCTCCTGTAGTTGAATATCCTAGCAGAGCTATTTATTCTGAATTTTGAATCCAAAACAATTGCATCTGGCACATTTGGGGATTCATAATATTTTGGATTTACCACAAGCTTTGGATCATCGTTATTTATTGTATTTATACCTACTAGTATAGCATCTGATTCAGAGCGTAATCTATGTACTCTTCTAAGGTCCATAATATTAGAGAATTTATATGGGATACCCCCTTCAAGTGCAATCTTACCATCCAAGGAACATGCAAAATTAATGTGAATGTATGGTTTCACGGAGAAATATAGAAGCAGGTATTAAAACACTTTCTGAGGAAAATGGGAATGGTCTTATAAAGAATGAATAAATACAGACACATGGAAAATGTCGGTTTTATCGGTTTGGGAAAGATGGGAGTACCGATGGTTAAAAACATAATGAATTCTGGTTATGATGTAATCGTCTATAACAGATCTAAAGATAAAACTGAACAATTCAAGAAGAGCGGGGTAAATATAGCCAAGAATCCGAGGGAAGTTGTTGAATTCAGTAAATATACAATAACAATGTTGACTGATTCAGATGCTGTAAAATCTGTATTTTACGGGCAGGATGGAATTTTAAATGCACTTGGCCCCGGTAAGATATTCATTGACATGAGTACCATTTCTTCTCAGTTCTCTATTGAACTTTCAAAGATGGTAGAATCAAAGAATGCAGAAATGATAGATGCACCTGTGACAGGCTCAGTTCCGGCTGCGGAAAAGGCAGAATTGACTATCATGGTTGGTGGAAAGTTTGAAACATTTGAAAAGACCAAGAAACTTTTATCTGCGATGGGTAAAAATATAATATATATAGGTTCCAATGGGTTCGGCCTTAAAATGAAGATGATAAATAACATAATCTTAGGTGCAAACATGGCAATTCTTTCCGAGGCAATATTATTAGGGGAAGCAAACGGCATTGATCCCGAACTTCAATTTAAGGTACTATCTACTGGCTCAGCATATTCTAAGGTTATGGACATAAAGAAGGAGAATATTATAAAAAATGAGTTCCCACCAATGTTCAATCTGGAACACGAAATGAAAGATCTCAATTACGCTATGGAGATGGCTAAGGCATCTTCTTTTCCGCTCATTATAACCTCTGAAATCTCCCAAATTTACGAAATAGCTACAAAAAAGGGGCTGGGGAAACTTGATTTTTCAGCCATTTATAAAGCTCTGAGAACAGTCTACGATGAATGAGTAAATCTTAATTAGGGAGACCTAATTAGGAAACAATGAAAAATAATCCAGATGATTACATCCTAGCAGTCTGGGAGATAGAGGAAAGTTTTGGCAAGGTGAATGAAAAGGACGTAGCCTCAAGGCTTAAGGTTTCCCTTCCTACTGCTTGGGAAGCTCTGCACAGACTTTCAGATGAGAATATACTCACAATAGGAAGAAGCGGTCTATCATTCACTCCAGAAGGAAGGAGAATGGCTGCTAATATTATGCGGGCCCATAGAATAACGGAACATTTTGCGTATTCATTCCTGGAAGTTCCGTGGGAAGAATCCCACGAGGCAGTGATGTATCTGGAGCACGGGTTCAATGGGAAGATGCTGGAAACATTGTATAAAAATATGGGGTTTCCAAGGAATTGTCCACACGGTAACCCTATAAATGTGACTGATACGCTCAAAGAGTGGGATTTAACAAATATAAAAGATGGATTATATGAAATTGGAAGGGTAGTATATGAGGACAAAGAATTTCTGAAAAGGCTGGCAGACTCAGGTTCAAAGACTGGAACCAGAGTCAAAATTGAAAGAGATGTTGATTTTTTAATAATTACAGGAGAAAATGGAGAAATTAAAATTGACAAATATCTCGCAAGAGGAATCAGGGTGACAAGGTAATGAACAAAAAGGTCCTGAAGCTACTTCCTATACTTGGGCCCGGATGGGTCGTCATGATGGCTGATCTTGACTCTCCTTCGATAATAACCGCTGCTCAGTCAGGCGCTCAATACCAAGGTCACTTGATAGTTTTCTTGTTATTCCTGGCATTTCCATTATTCCTTGTACAAGACACAGCTTCAAGAATAGGGGCAGTAACAGGGAAATCACTTGGAAAGATTATAACTGAGAGTTTTGGACATAGATGGACAGTATTTGCGGTGTTATCTACCTCAATAATAGATTTTTCAGCTTATGTTGGGGAATTTGCAGGTGCAGCGGCAGCAAGCGTTTTACTGGGAATTCCTGTGATTATTACAGTTATAGTCATACTTATGATCCACTCAATCATATTACTCTCAGGTAAATACAGTAAAATTGAGGTAGCCTTGGTATCACTATCATTTGTACTCTTCATATTTGTCATATTGGATTTCTTCGTGCACCCTGAAAGAAATATAGTCTCTGGGATGAATCCAATAGTATACAATAAAAATTTCATATTCTTAATGGCTGCAAATCTAGGGGCAGTACTTATGCCTTGGATGCTGTTCTATCATCAGGCAGCTGATGTAGACAGGGGTATAAATCTTTCAAATATGAAGAGGGAAACCAAGGGAACAATAATAGGTGCAGCAGTTTCAGAAATGCTGATGGTTTCAATAGTGGTATTTGCATGGAAAATTTCTGAAAGTCATTTTGATTCTAATAATCCTGTCGGCGCAATAGGAGCTTATCTTTACTCAATAATGGGGCCAGTTGGCCCATTCCTGTTCGCTCTTGGTCTCCTGGTAGCCAGTTTACTTGCTCTGATGGTTATATCAATGAGCATGAGTTACTCAGTCAGCGATGCTTTGAAAATAAAGGGAAGTTTTAATTCAAAGTATAAGGAGAACAGACTTTTTTATCATATCTACCTCTTTGAGATAATCCCAGGTGCAGTAATTGTACTATTCTTCAATAATTTCATACAGATTGCACTAAGCATAATGGTAATAAATGCAATAGTCCTCGCATTTCCTCTAATTGCGGTCATAAAGATCTCTTCATCCAAGCAAATTATGGGAAAATATGTAATAACAAATCTTAGGAAAGGTCTGCTTTACATAATCCTCATAGGATCAATAGCGGCGGGAATAATTTCCTTCCTGCCTTGAACTAGGAAGGTTTTGAATATGTAAAATGATTAACATACGTGATAATTTCGCCAATTGATTACAGATATGGTAGAGATGAAGTTAAAAGTATATTTTCTGAGGAAGCAAGGCTATCCTATATGTTAAAAGTTGAGGGTGCTATTGCTGAAGCAGAGGGGGAAATTGGAATAATCCCAAAGAAAGATGGAAAGAATATTAAAAAACATGCGAATATTGAATTTGTTGATATAAGAAAAGTAAAGGAAGTTGAGAGGGAGATAGGTCATGATGTCATGGCTATGGTTAAGGTGCTTGCGAAGGCCTCAGGTGAAAGCGGTAAATTCGTTCATCTAGGAGCAACATCTAATGATATAAATGATACAGCCACTGCACTTCAGTTGAAGGATTTTTACTACTTTCTGGAAGAGGATCTATTAAAGCTGGGAAAATCGCTGAGTGCTTTGGCAAATAGATACAAGAAAACTCCGATGATAGGTAGAACGCATGGGCAGCACGCTTTACCTATAACTTTCGGATTGAAAATATCAGTTTATCTAAATGAAATAATGAGGCATATTGAAAGAGTTGAAGAATCAAAGAAAAGGGTGCTAGTTGGAAAATTCATGGGAGCGGTTGGAACTGGAGCAGCACTAGGTGAGAAGACAATAGAAATTCAGGAAATTGTTATGGAGAAGCTTGGAATTGGATATGAAGAAGGACCAACCCAGCTTGTTGACAGGGACAGATATGTTGAATATGTGTCTTTATTATCTTCCATAGCTACTTCGCTGGAGAAGTTCTCAACAGAAGTAAGGAACCTTCAAAGACCTGAGATAGGTGAAGTGCAGGAGCCTTTTGATGAGGATAAACAGGTAGGATCGAGCACAATGGCTCAAAAGGTGAACCCAGTTATCTCTGAGAATATATCTTCCCTTGCAAGGATAATTAGAGGATTTATTAATCCGATGCACGAATCTTCAATATTATGGCATGAAAGGGACCTGACAAACAGCGCATCAGAGAGATTCATAATACCTTACACATCTGTTCTTACAGATGATATATTGAACAAGATGTCCAAGGTTTTTAATGGCTTAGTGGTTAATGAAATAAGAATGCTGGAAAATCTGATGAATGATGAACTGGTCTTAGGAGAAGCTTATATAATGAATCTGGTAAAAGTTGGATACGGAAGGCAGGAAGCACATGAGATCGTCAGGAAAGCATCTATGGAATCGAGGAAGACAGGAATGAAGCTTAAGGATCTGATAGAGAGGCAGACAGGAAAAGAGCTGAGTGCAATCAATCCATTGGATTATATTGGAAATTCCATCACCATAACAGAAGATATACTTGATCGATTCAAAAAATTGGAAAATAGGAAAAAAGTTAAACCTAACCAGTAATTATACATTTAGATGGGTTCCCTGGAAATAGACCTTGATTTAATAGAGAGAATTAATCAGCGTTTTAAAATTAGAACCACAGCTCTCATAATATTAACGGTAGGCCTTATACTTGAAATAGCTTTTATATTCTATCTCATAATTTTACAGGGATTAATGTTAAACAGTAACTTTTTTCCACTATCTTTAGTTATTTTTTCATTAACTCTATGGTTTATAACGTATTATTCCATATTTCAGATAATAGACCTTAGGGAAGCAACAGAATCAAACTATCTAGGTATAAAAAGGAGGATTTATTCTAAGGCAAAGAAGCGATCTAAAAATTTCCTGATAATTTTTTTGACCATACTGGTAATATCAATTATTTTGTTATTCCCATTCAATTCATCTGCCGTTTCTGAAAAGTCTTTGCATCAGGGGAATGTTATATATTTTGCAAACAGTTATGATTTTGGGGCAAGAACCATTAAGGGAATAGGTTTTAACGGAGATGGAATTGTTGCAATATATCAGAATGGGTCTGCTGTTCCAGTTTACCAGATATATGTAAATGGAAATATCCTGCTTAATCAATCATTGCCGCCAGGTTATTACGAGATGATAGTTCAATCTGGTTCCATAAATGCTTATACATTTTATGAAAGCTCATATTATCCTCTGATTGTATCTATACTCCCATCACTACTTGGTATAATTGTAATAGTACTCATCAACACTTCAATTTCGAGGAATAGTAAGATCCTAGGATAGAAATAAATCCATTAAAATTATGTCCAGCCATGGAGTCAGTGGGCAGATTCTGTTTTTATTATGAAAAAGGTAAATGCTACTTTATAAGGAATGACCCTTCCGATTGTAATCTCTGTCCAAACTTCATCTCCTTCAGGAAGGAAAGTATTCCATATTCCGAAAGCGACAAATTACCAATAAATTATTTCGATTTAAAAATAAATAAGGGTGATGGAGACACCCTTCAACAAACGCTCCTCAAATTCTAGGTATTATCAGCTGCCATAATATTAGGAATAAGACAGATAGGCCAATTACGGCTACTATAGCGTTCCTGAGTTTTTGATTCTTCTGCAGGGCAGGGATATTTAATAGAACATATCCGCCATCCAGTGGTACCAGGGGGAGTATATTTGTGAGACCCAGTGCAAAATTAAGCCAGAACAGCCAGTAAAATAGATACTCCATGTTTAATATCACTATATTCGCAGTGAATGAACTCTGTAATACTGCAGGAAGAGGCAGCTCATAATGGAAGGGAAGTCCCAGATAAACGAAAAATCCAAGAAATCCAGAAGAAAATGGATTTCTCAATAAGCTCAAATAAGAATACTGATCGAAAAGAGACAATCCCATAAGTGACACATCAACTCCCATGAAAGGGTAACTCTTTGAGATACCAGGCGAACTGTCACCTGCAGAAACCAGATAGGAATATCTGGATGCGAGGGTAATATTGTACGAATATATGGAATTCTTGTACATTGTTTTCAAAAAAATTGTTTGCCCCGCCTGATATTCAGAAAGTAAATTTTCAAAATTTGTTATATTGGTAATTTCCTGACCATTCAAACTCAAAATGATGCTTCCAATCTTGACTCCAGCTTCCTGCGCAGGATATCCTGCTACCATTCCTGTGATGTAAACACCGTAAGTGACATTTTCTTTTATGAGATTACCATTTCTGCTCAAAAGGACGGATACATTGGTTCCAGGGGCGAATGAGAGCAGTGAGAATGTATTAACATTTTGAATATTGACATTTCCCACCTTCTCTATAATATCTCCGGGAAGTATCGATGAAGCAAGAGAAGACTGAACAGGAGCCCCTGGTACTGGCGTAAATGAATATGCTAGTACTATTGCAAGTATGAGAAAGATTACAGCAAGGGTCACATTCATCCCAGGACCTGCAGCGAATATTTTTCCTCTTGTTTTCGAATCTCTCTCTTTCATGACATTTTCGTCAGGTTCTACAAATGCCCCTACAGGAATTATGAACCAGAGCAACCCTGTGCTCCTTACTGGTATATTGAATCTTCTTGCGGCAATACCATGTGCTGCTTCGTGCAGTGCTACGGCAATAATCAATCCAACTATTCCAAAGCCTACAGGTATGACAGGATTAATACCTGGCAATGCAAGAGCATAAGATAAGGGCGGGGCGGCGCTTTTAGGAATTGACAATATTAGAAAAGCCTCCCATATCAGCAGGATAACTGTTAATATTCCAAATATTGGCATTGAATAATAAAAGAAAGTTACGAAATAGTCCCAGAACTTTGTTCTGGATACCTTATCTATGGTTTTAACCCCAGCCTGGGTCTTAATGAGTAATGCAGGACCGTATGGTGCGAAATACTTTTTGACTTTCTTAATTAATATGTAATATACAAAAACCCAACCAATGATTAAGTATATCAGTAAATCTATCAAACTCACGCGGGGTCATTGAAATTTAAATATTAACTATTACTGTTATTAAAAAAAATTACTAAATACCTTAAATTTATCTCCGTTAATGGAAGCAAGCATAAAATGGATTGAAGGACTCACATTTATTTCCAAATCTGGCTCAGGTCATGCGATTGTAATGGACTCAAGTACATCTGAAAAAAATTCCATAGGACCTGCACCTACTGAATTACTCCTTCAGGCACTTTGTGGCTGCACTGGTATGGATGTTATTTCAATTCTTCAGAAAATGAAAGAACCAGTGAAAGGTTTTGAAGTGAATGCAATTGGCATAAGGGCAACGGAGCATCCAAAAGTTATAACAGATATCATATTAGAATATGTGGTATATGGAGATGTAAATCCTGATAATTTTCAAAAAGCTATAGATCTGTCACAGGAAAAATACTGCAATATTTCAATAACTCTCAAAAGGGCAGGTGTCAGATTTAATATTAAAAAGGTTATTAAGCAACAAAGTTAAATAAACCACTAAATTTTACCTAGGAGAAATCATGACATGGCAAGATCAAGAAGTTAGAGAACTAAAGGAAAACAAATATATACTGATAGATGACGAACCCTGCAAAATAGTGGAAATTACAACATCGAAACCAGGGAAACACGGAGAAGCGAAGGCAAGGATAGTAGCGATTGGCATATTTGATGGTCAGAAAAGAAGTGTTGTTTATCCAACAAAGCACAAGGTTAAAGTTCCTATAATTGAGAAGAAGACTGCACAAGTCCTCAGTATTACCCAAAATGAGGGACTGTTCATGGATATGGAAACATACGAGCAGTTCAATCTCGAAATACCAGAAGAATTCAGAGATAAGATAAAGAGCGGTTTGGAAGTTGAATACTGGGAATCTATGGGAAAGAGGAAATTAATGAGGGTATAGATGCCTTCTTACCTGAAGTTCTGTGACTCCTCAGATGATTACGAAAGCTCCAAATATGTGCTCTTCGGGGTACCTTTCGATGCAACTGTATCCTTCAGGCCAGGGGAAAAATTGGCACCTAACAGAATCAGGGAAAGCTCATACAACATGGAAAGATACTCACTGTTCAATGATTACGACCTAAAGGACGCTGGCATTTATGATATGGGAGACATTTCAGATTACCACGACCCTGAGGAAATGTTGGATGAGGTATACGGCGTTGTGGATCAGATAACTGGGGACAAAAAATTCCCAATTATGATGGGAGGGGAACACAGTATAACCACAGGAGCACTGAGGAAGATTAAGAGCAAGGTCATCTTCATTGATGCACACACTGATTTCAGGGACTCATACATGGGAGAAAAATACTCGCATGCCTCAGTTGCGAGGCGAATAAGTGAGATAGTTGGTAAGGAAAATATACTATCGATAGGTATAAGATCAGTATCTCCGGAAGAGAAGGAAGAGGGGACCCAAGACTATATTTCTAGTTATGAAGTGAGAAAAGATTATGCCAGCGTTCTTAAGAAAGTGAAGAAATTTTCTGACGGACCAATCTATTTTTCAATAGATTTCGATGGTTTTGATCCATCATATGCCCCCGGTGTGGGAACTCCAGAACCATTCGGAATAGACCCATACATTGTTCTTGATATAATGAAAATAATCAGAAAGAAAATAGTTGGACTGGATGTGGTTGAAATCTCGCCCACTTATGACAACGGAAACACGACAATGCTTGCTGCAAGGATTATTCAGGAAGTAATAGCCTCAGTAGAAAGTGACTAAGATGGCACCCGATAAGTCTTATAAAGAGGGTTACAGAGACGGTTTGAATTATGCGCTTATTTTGGTTAAGAAATATTGTGATAGAGATGATGTCGTTAATATACTTAAAAAGGAGATAAATCCTGAACAGAATGATAATAGATTGAAACTTGACTATGGAAAATCGTATCTGATATACGAAAGAAGTAATCAGATAGGAATGAAAATTGCATCAAAGGTTGCTGTTGAGGGAAATCCAGTTATACTTATAACGAGGGAATTGCAACCAAATATAAAAGACTTGAAAAATGTCAAATATGCTGTAATATCATTTGATGAGATTGAAGATGCTTTTAATCCCGGTGAACTTAGCCGTCTTCAGGAGTTTATTCTTAATAATATTAAGGAGAAGAGCGTTCTTTACCTTGATTGCATTGATTATTTTATATCTATGAATTCAAACCAAATGAATGTTCTGAAGTTCATATCATTGATAAAAGACAGAATATTGAAAACCAAAGGTATAATATTGATATCAGTAAACAAAGAAGCACTGGATAAAGCGGCTATATCATTCTTAGAAAAAGAAATAAAAAATACTTTCAATTTTATGAAGGAGGATTGATATAAATAGTATCAATTCTAGATGGTGTTGGAATTTTATGAGATGCCTTTCTTAAGGCCTCTTTTGCCTTCATCTCTCCAGATTTCGGAACCCTTATTAAGATAACCACTGAACCAGTCTTTACTCTTGCAGCGGTTCCAACGGGTCTCCCGAAAGCCATACTCATACCACTCGATATACGATCGGCACCTGCACCAGTAGCCATTTTATGCTCTCTTATCACGTGGTGAGGATAAGGTCTGATTCTCATAAAGAATCCATTCTCTCCAAAATCCTTGATAAGCTGTCTGTTAGAAGTGATTCTTGCAGCTTCCAATGCAGTATGTCTTATCTGGCAACTCTCTTCTGCAACTAACCTAAGTTCTACGTCATAATTGCCATTAGCATTCCCGCTTACAAACTGCTGAATTCTGGGCGATGGGACTCCTCCCATGTACTCCCTTTTTGTGTAAGCAGGTCCTTCTAGTCTTCTGTACATTCTGGCTGGTTTTCTTACCATGGAAATTACCTTTTACTGACAACAATTCGAAATATAAAACACTTATCAAATTTCATTAATTAAAAAAATGAAAAGATTAATTATCCGTAAATTATGATTGTTTGGATCAGATGGAAGATTTATGGATTGAAAAGTACAGGCCAAAGAAACTCGATGAAATCATAGGACAGCAGGTAGTAGTGGGCAGACTCAAGAGCTATATTTCTCAAAAGAATATTCCACATTTACTTTTTTCTGGGCCTCCAGGAACAGGAAAGACAACTACTGCTATGGCCCTGGCAAGAGAATTGTTTGGTGAATCTTGGAAGGAAAATTTCCTAGAACTTAATGCATCTGATGATAGAGGTATCAAGATGGTCAGAGAGACCATAAAGGAATACTCCAGAATTATGCCATCAAATCCACTTGGATTCAAGATTCTTTTCCTTGATGAAGCTGATTATATGACCGACGAAGCACAGGCTGCGTTAAGGAGAACAATGGAGAATTTTACAAAGACCACGCGTTTTATAATATCGTGCAACTACTCATCAAAGATCATAGAACCCATCCAATCCAGAACTGCTATTTTCAGGTTCAAAGGAATTGGAGGGGAAGAAATGGTTCGAGCCCTGGAAAATATCTTAAAGAGAGAAGGAAAGGAATACGAAAAAACATCGCTTGAAGTTATCTCAGAAATGGCATATGGGGATATGAGAAAGGCAATAAATATTCTTCAGGTAGCGGCAACATATTCAGAAAAAATAACTGTAAATTCAATCTACGAAGCTGCAGGTACAGTCCATAAAGACTGGGCTCTTCAGGTCATGAATCTTGCTCTAAAAGGGGACATATCAAAAGCAAAGACACTTTTAGAAGATGCAGTGATTAAGCAAGGTATTTCCGGGCAAGATATAGTGGAGCAGTTTCATAGGAGTTTATATGACCTCACCATAGCAGAAGACCTGAAGGCAGATATACTATACTATCTGGGTGAAATAGATTTTAGAATCTCAGAGGGAGCTAGAGAGTTGATCCAATTGGAAAGCTTTCTGGGATTTCTCTATGGAAAATCAGTCAAGCAGGCCTGATACTCTTGAGCAAAAATGGAAGTATTTATGAAAGGGAATTAAAAAGTATATTTGCCGGTGAAGAGCAGAAGTTAAAGACTATAGGCTGGCTCACAGAGGTAATGCGGGAAAGAATAATGAACAGACCTTTTTTAGTAGTCAGAGCAGCGGGTAGTCATGGTTATGATATAATAATTATAAGAGACGACATAAGTTTACCTGTTGAAATAAAGAGTTCTAAAGAAAAAGTTATAAATTTTTCATCATCATCAAAAAGATCGCAGATTCAGGCAGAATCATATTTGGAAATTCTGAAAAGGACAAAGATAATGCCCCTATATGCTTTCAGACTTAAAGGTGTCAAAGGAGATCCCTGGAGAATATTCACATTCAGTTTCGATTTTGGGGGAAAATACAGATTGTTATCTGAGATCGTGCCAAAGATTGTGACAACAAAATCCGGCACATTCGTACTTAAGTGGGATTCTGGATTGCCGCTTTCATCACTTCTAGAATATCTCTTCTGATTAAACGGGATTCCTTTTAGTAGGGAATTTTTAAAATGAATGCTGTTTATATTGCGCCTATTTCCAATTCTTTCTTCTGCGAGCCTCTAGGGTAATCTAACCCTCTCTCTATCTCTTTGTATTCAACGGTTTGCGGTGAAACCTTATCAATAATGTATTCAAATGCTGTTTCAGCCTTCTCCGTAGGTCCACAGGTGAAGATATCCAAAGTTACAAGCCCATATTCAGGCCATGTATGAAAACTAAGGTGTGACTCTGCAATAAGTATAATTCCACTTACGCCTTCTGGAGTAAATTGATGATAGTGTGATCTAATCTTTGTTAGTTCTCCAGCTTTTACCGCCCCTTCCATTATTTTCTTTACTTCATCTACGTTGGAAATTTTCCCAGATTCAACCCCTTTCAGATCCGCAATTATATGAATTCCAATGGACATTAAGGCGTCACCATCTATGGATAAATATAACTAATATTTAAAACTAATTAATTTCTTGTAATTTATCATTCATTATAATTGTAAAATTTCGAATGATTATACCATGAAAGTTAGATTTTTTAAATGAAATGCAATTTATTCTTATAATTAGGGTTTCGCTTCATACAAGAATATAATAAATGTTATGTTTAAATGGATATAAAATTTGAATTTCATTTATTGATATAATTTATAAATGAATAAATCAGAATAAAATTTTATATTATTAGAATAAGATTAGAATTATTAACGGAGAAATGAACAGGGAAAGTATTAATAGGTTGTATGTGCTATGGAGTTTGAGCTTTTAGCTCTAGACAAAAGGAATGGTATAATATGGACGAATTTACGAAAGTGAAGGATCTCAATCAGGGATCCAAAAGAGTAACCGTATTGGCGAAAGTTTTGAATGTTGGCGAACCAAAGCAAATCCAGACAAGATATGGCGAACAGAAAAGCGTGACCGAGGCAGTTCTCGGCGATGAAACAGGAAAAGTAACAATGTCATTATGGAATGAACAGGCAAGTCAGGTTGAAGTTGGAGACAGCATAGTTGTCGAAAATGGATATGTAAGCCTTGTTAGAGGCCACATGAGATTAAACGTAGGAAAATACGGAAGCATAAAGAAATCAGACAGCGAAGTTGGAGAAATAAACGAGTCCCTTGACATGAGTGAAAAGGAGTATCAGGCAGAAGAAACAGAAAGAAGACCAAGAAGGGACTTTGGCGGCGGGAACAGAAATTTTAGAAGAAGATACTAAAGTGGTTGATAGTTCTCTATCAACCCTATTATTAAATCTCCTTTCTTATTTTTAATTACTATTTCATCAACTAGAATTTCCTTTTCGTTGATTGTATCGTAAACAAGATTTAAGGAAGAATATTTGCAAATTGAGCCTTTTATGGTAGTATTTAAAGTGAACTTTTTATCCCTAAAGAAGAAATTATCAATTTCAAAGGGTTGACAGGAATGACTGTATTCTATAAGTTTCCTGCTATCAGTAAAGATTTCAGTAGTATCATTAAGACTTAAAGATAACATAGGTATACCGCTATAATTGTTCTTAAAAGTCTTAACATGGCAGCTTTTGCACAAAGTTACAAGATTTTTTGGCGAATCAGAACCGCCAGCTATTCTTGGAATTATATGGTGTACCTCTAAATCGAATCTTACTTTCTGAGTGTCATTTTTAAATTGCTGTACAATGGGAGATCTCCCGCAGATTCTACAACTGTATCCATCTCTTTCCAGAACTATTGTTTTAACTACATTCCATGGAATTTTTGAATCTTCCGTGCTTCCATTTTTACATGCATCAGATATTTGACCATACTGAGAATATTTTCTTTCCAACCTTTCAAGTACTGCGGGATCAATCTTTTTCATCTGTACAACCTCGTTTTCCTAAAAAGAATAAAGAAAAATGTTATTGAAACAGAGTAAAGGAAGGCTGTAATGTAGAAAGGAAGGTCCAAATTACCTATGGAATAGAAATATCCTCCGATGGCAGGTCCAAATGACCTGGGTGCACTATCAAAAAGTTGTATTATGGAGGCAGCTGTAGCGCGCTCTTCATTCTTAATAATGCTCATTGTAAAGGCAGTCATAACAGGTGAAGACATGTTCATTAAAAGGGACCTAGTAATGTATAGAACTATCGCCATTGCTGGAGATGGGGAAAGAGGCAACAGCACTAATATGATCACTGATAATGCCTCAGTTGTTACAATAGATTTAACAGTTCCCATAAAGGCTGCTAACCTCGCAGAAAATAAATTGGCGACAGCTGTAAGAAATTGGGAAATAGCGAAAAAATTTCCTATTGTGCCGATATTAAGACCAAATTTTAAATAAAACCATAGGGAGAACAATCTTACAATTATTCCTGCGCCAAGACCTATCATCCCAAGTACTCCTAGCTTCCACACAGTTTTCATTGTTTCTTTGCTGATTCCCTTTCTTTTAACAGGAATATAATCTTCACTTATCCTTAGGAATATAATCAGAGATAAAACTTGTATTAAAAAGAAAACTAAAAAAATGTACCTGAAAGAGAAAAAAATGGTAAATTTTAGACTTATAAGATAACTGGGAAAATTGGAGAGAATCATTCCACCTGCCATGCTGATTCCTGAGAAGAACGTATTTCTCGAGAAAACGAAATTCCTGTTCTCATATGTTGTCTTCTCACTCATAAGGGCACTGAAAGAAGATCCTATGTTTGCAAAAGCGACTCCCTGTATAATGTTGGACATATATACAATTATTACATTGTAACTAAATACAAGCAATAGAAATGAAAATGCACTCAATGCTCTTGCTATTACGATAAATTTCAACCTGCCATATTTATCAGAGAGAATACCCATAGGAATCATGAAAACAGCTCCGACAAGGGTTCCTACTGCTATTATAAGTCCTATTTCGAAGCTATTATAACCAACAAGACTAAGATAAATAGGGAATGCAACGAAGTTAAAACCCATCGGGATTCCTGTCAAAATGGAGGATGCGTAAATACTCTTGAGTTCCCTGAGATTTTTAGTATTTTCCTTCATAAAGCTCTACTCTCTATGAAATATTTTATATATGCCGTAACATTTTCACACTGATAAATTTGCAGGTGTCTTTCGTAGGATTGATTTCCTATCTTTTATCACTGTCGTTACATATTATAAATAGCTTAGGGCCCTTGGGAGTTTTATTCCTTATGATAATGGAAGGTATTGGCCTGCCATTTCCTTCAGAAATAATAATGACATTTGCAGGATTTGTATCCAACGGGAATATCCCATTGCTTGTATTGTACTCTCTGACAGGATCGATTGGTGGATTCATTGGGAATATTATTCTTTACTATATTTCACTGCTAGGTGGTAGGCCTATAATTCTAGCGATTGGCAAGTATGTGGGATTCAGGGAAGATCATCTTTTAAGGGTAGAGAATTGGTTCAATCAGAAAGGTGAATGGACTGTATTCTTTGGAAGATTTATACCTGGTTTCAGATCCTATATGAGTATTCCGGCCGGAATTGCGTCAATGAACATATTAAAATTCTCATTATTTACTTTTAGCGGTTCATTAATCTGGTCAACTGCTCTAGCTACTGTAGGATATGAAACCGGAAGTAATTGGGAGAAAATAATCCCTCTCATAACTGATATAGGATACATACTGCTAGCATTCTTTGCAATATTCGTAGTTGTTTACGTGGTTTATGTGTACCAAAAAAGAATTAAGAAATAAATGATTACAATCGCATGGCAAGGCTTGTAATAGGGAAAGAAGATAAAATCATTGAAAGGGAAATTATTAAATTCTCCGAGAATCCAGCGTATTTTGGTGTAGGTTTTAAAGTGGGGTCCGAAGAATGGAAAACATTTAAGGAAAATGATTATCTACTTCTGGATGGGGAAAAATTCAAGATAAATCAGCATATAGATGTTGGAGATTATACTTGGTTTTTATTTACACAAAAGTAATTAAATAGAAAGGAAAATAAAATCGTACAGTAGTAGAATTATGGCTATTCCTATAACCAGCCCCCAGTTTCTTTTGCTCCATGCGAATACTTTGCTTCCATCAAGTGGCGGTATCGGGAGAAGATTAAAAAAAGCCAGCCATATATTTATATATATCATGAAAAATAATGCAACGTGAACAAATAATGATGAGTTCATCAATAGGAAAACCGGTAGAAGGATCAGAGCTATAATAATATTCGTCATTGGACCAGCTAGTGCTATTTTGCCCTCCCTTACTGGATTCCTATAACTTGCAAAATATACTGCACCGGGGAGAGCGAATAGGAATCCTATTAATCCCGTGATAAGTGTGAGTAGAACTCCCAGGGGCCACATCCTGAATTCAGACCAGGCACCCATTCTGATTGCAGTAAATTTATGACTCATCTCATGCAGAAAGAATGCTGTTATAACCATAAGAAATGCTATAGCCAGTTTATCAAAAAGATTTATAGAAGGTGGAAAAGAATATCTTTCAATTACGAAGAAAAGGGCTATGGACAGAACAATCACTGAAATAAGAATGTCCTGGATCTCCTTTTTTGAGAAAAAGCTTCTTTTGTATTCGACGGTATATGTAACCATTCTTTTCACATCGAAAGTAATTATGAATATTTAATACCTACAACTAAAAGAGGGTAATTATTTATTTTTTTAAAATATATAGAATGAATGGCCAAAAGCGACCCCTTATTAAAAATCTGGTTAACCCTGATAATAGGGACCTTTTTCATAATCATAATTTATATTATGACCAAAGTTCTAAATATTGTACCCATTAAATATTCTAATCTTGTCGAAGCTCTATTTGTAAGCATAATATTGTACATATTGCTCAGGATATTTTTAAGAGTGTTTGAAAAAATCCTTTTAAATAGGACAAATAAGGGAATATTAAAGCCTGTTTTATTTACTCTATCCATTTTGGGTTATTTCGTTATAATACTTTCTGCACTTGCTATTATGGGGGTCGACCTCTCATCTGTAGTACTGGGAAGTGCATTCGGAAGTGTTATAATAGGAATGGCCGCTCAAACTGTATTATCTAATTTTTTCGGCGGAGTTCTTATACTATGGGCAAAGCCATTCATCATTGGAGACTATGTGGAAATAAGTACGTGGCAGTACAATTATCTGTTTCCGGCGGCATCTCCGAAATTCTTCTCAAGAGATGAATTTAGGGCATCAATCAGGGGGATGGTCGAAGATATCACAGTCTTTTTCGTAACCATAAAAGAGCCAGAAGGCAATTTTGTCAAAATACCTAATAATGTAGTAATACAATCTACAATCGCAACAAATCTAAAGGACAGATCTTCTACAATAAGAATTGAGATCCCAAGAGGTATTAATTTCCAATTACTGAAGGAGATGATAGAAAGAGAAATAAAATCGTTTGAAACAATAAAATATCTATCAATAATCATTGAAGAGATAACAATCTCAACCTATTTAGTAAAAATAACGTTCAATGCAGAAATCACAGACAAGGAAAGGCTCAGATCCGATATATTGGAAAGAATATCAAATATAATTCCAATTAACAAATAAAAGGGTTATATTAAATTATCTTTATTTTTATGAATATTAGGTTAAATTAGCAAAATGACTATTGTCGTTATATTATTCTGTAAATAAAATTGTAAATTTTTTATAAATAATTCGAAATTCATATTGTTATTCTTCATTCTATTGCTGGTGTAACAATCAAATCTCCATCCTTATATTCAATATTGCCATACGAAAAAATGATGGACTTTATTGCAGTAGTATCAAGGAAATAGTTAAGGATGTTTCTTTCAGTTGCATAATGAGTCAAAATTTTTCTGATGAGAGAATTCATTTCAATGCCATTTAAAGAAAAATCCCTGAAAAGCTCTATCATCTCCTCAATTCTCTTCTTATTGTAAGAAATAGTCTTTTTGTTATCTTCAATCAATCCTCCATGACTTATTACAATTTTACCGGTGAATTCATTAAGTTTATCTAGGGTTTTTATAAAATCTGGTACATTTAGAACGTAGGGAATTGGATGTTTTTCCAGTATTTCAATGGAAAATAAAGAATCAGCAGCAAATAACACATCATTCGCTCTAAATCCTACCTGTCCTAATGTATGTCCCTTCAGGTCTATCACTTCAATAATATCATCCCCTACTTTGAATTCTTGATCGAGGTAATCTACCTTAACATAATTCGGAGTTACAAATTTAGATTCAGATATCTGGTTGTTATAGAAACCTGAGATTATTACATTAAGCAGTGAAGGATTCATAATAAGATCAGCTTCCATCCTGGATGAATAAATTTTTAATCCACGCTTGTTAGCAAAGTATGCCCCTCCGGAATGATCTGAATGAGAATGTGTAATAAGCAAAGCCAAAATTTTTCTATTATTTCTTGATAGATTATTCATCACCTTCCTTATTTCATTCTCATCTATTCCGGAATCTATTATCAAAGAGTATTCGTCAAAATTCAAAACCCCTATGGTCACTCTTCCAAAAATTTCAAAATCCATAGATTAAAAAGATAAATAAAATATTAAAATTTTAGTATTAGACCTGTGCTGGCGCTTCAGGTTCTGGAGTTGCTTGCTCATCTATGATTGCCTGTAAATCCTCTGTCTTGTATCCAGCTCTCAGGCCGAACACATATATTATGATATAAACCACTATCATGACCACTGTATCTGTTGGGAATGCAAGAATTGGTGCCGGGCCATTAAGTGCCCCTATATTTGTGTAGCCAAACGAACCTAT
>CAZIOW010000019.1:4824-32494 GCA_964541025.1 uncultured Thermoplasmatales archaeon | reverse complement strand
TTTGACGATAGTTTGAAATGTTTTTTCCTTAAATAGTAGAAAGGCCATTTCAAAATGTGCCTTTCTGAGAAGGTGAAAGTATTTGCATAATTGGTGTGGATATCCATAAGAAATGTTGCCAGAAATTATTGAAAGAAATTGCATGACGAGAATAAAATTTTCTACTTAATTTCTAAAAAATTCTTATCATTATTATTAAAATAAAATTTAGCAGGGATTTTTTTAGTTTATTTGAAAATTTAAGAATACAGGAGATATACTTATATAATAAATCCCGGCTCGGGGTAATTTAAGATTTTTAGAAATAAGTGATAAAATGGATTGCGTATGTGATAAACTAATTATATGACTATGAACTGTTAAGCAGAATGGAAGGTATCAGTTCATATAAAGAGGCATTACTCTATCTTGTAATTTTAGAATTTATAATTAGCACTATTGCCATTATCATCGGTCATTTGAAGGGTAACAAGTATTTTCAAGGAGTTGGGGTAGGTCTTCTAATTTCCTGGGTCACAGGAGGACTGGCCTACATAATTGTTAATCACAGAGTATCTGTTAATAGTAATAAATGAAATATCGATCTATTTTAAATCTAAAAAAATTGGTTCAATAATGTTTATGTATCGTGACCAAAACATGTGTAATTCTATTCCCTTGATATGAGATATTTGAGATCATTTCTAATTTAAATCAAGAAGGAATTGAAAGTGTCTAAAATAATATAGTTGTTTATAATTTTTAAGTGATGAGACTCTGGTCTATTCATCCGAAATACCTTGATAGAATGGGCCTCCTTGCGCTATGGAGGGAGTCTTTACTTGCTCAGGCTGTCTTAGCTAATAAAACTATAGGTTACAGAAACCACCCGCAGCTGGAAAGATTTCGTTCGTCGGAAGAACCATTGCATTATATTGGAACCTATCTTCAAACTGTAGCAAATGAGGCGAAGTACAGAGGTTATTCATTTGACACTTCTAAAATTCTGCATTTCTATGATGACCTGGATCGGATAGATAAAATGAGTGTTACAAATAATCAATTATTCTTTGAATTTTCCCACCTTCTGATAAAACTGAAGAAAAGAGACATAGAAAGATACAGGGAGCTATCTGGTATAATGGAACCAGAAGCAAACCCACTTTTCGAAGTAATAGAGGGGCCTATAGAAAGGTGGGAAAAGATCAAGGACAAGAAATCTCACAAAAATGAAGAATGATTTAATAACATTATTGATATCTGTTGCCAATGAATTCTATAAGCTTTCCGCCGCCTAAAGGATACATGACAGTTCTTAAATCGCATCATCCAAATTATATTCCGGATAGATTGAAAAATCAGGTATTCGGTAGCTCATCTCATATAGGTGCTGGTATTTTCAGGGACGGAAATGGTTGGTACCTCCACATGAATTCATTTGTTGATGTGACAAATGACGATATTCTGGCAATTGTCAATACAATGAACACGGGGTATGAGTTGATGAATGACAGGCCAAATGCTTTAAATGAGGGAAAATTCATAAAAAGGACAGTTTCAGATTTCTCTTCAAAGTTCTTGAATGAGCTATCTGATTTAGATTATCTGGCAGTGCAACCTGTTTCTTTGATAGGAACGGGGGAAACAATTATTGCATTTAGCTATCCTGAATCTGTGCTGGAGGGAGCTTCTAAAATATTGTTAGAGATGATTTCGGGATCAGAAGTGCCGATAGAGATCATGTATCACAAATTCATAGATCATTGCAATTCTCCATTCTTCTTCATATATCATGACCTTGTGTCATTCGATTATTCCAGACTGATGATTGTTAAAACGTCCTGGAACATTTCAAGAGACAATATTCCTGAAGGCCTTGACACAAGTGAGGCAATTTATTTTTATCCCAATGTCTATGATTCTTCCATCAATAGGTTTATAGCCTTTAGTAATGATTCTTACTTTTACATGCCAATACCAAATCAATGGGTAAAGACCTTTAGAGAATACTCACTTCAACCAGTTGGCGGGGCAATATATTACTGGGGGAAAGTGAAGGGAAATAAAGTAGAGGAATATTACATATTCAATAGAAAATTTGAAAATATTTTTTTGAATTCCTTGGCCAATTTGTGGAAGCATTCTCCCTGGAAATTGGGAAATCCGCATCTCAGGTATATCAATAACTTGAAATCAGTGAAGGATGAACTTGGACTTTGAGTTAGATGGGCATTGGTTTGAAATAGTTCCTGGATGATATCAGAAGTGGAATCATCAGAAGACCAATTGCACCTAGTATAATCCAGGCTAACGTATAGTTAAAATAATAGGCGATATCTGCGAAGAAGAATGGTGAAATGGACCCTATAACAAGTTGAATGAAATTTACAAAGGAAAGGGAGAATGATACCATCGCTTTGTCTTCAATTATTTCTGCAGCTATGGTATATAGAATAGAGAATCCAGAAACCGTTACAAGTCCAAGTATCGTTATAACCGTGGCAAGTAGAATGAATGATTTTGCAAATGGGATGATTGTGAACATGAATCCGGTTATTCCAAGTATGAAGAAGGAATATGCCATTCTGTGCCTGGTATTTGAAAATATATGCCCGCCTATGACTCCACCTACAAAACCTATTATGAGGAATAATCCGTCAATGAACCCTGCATTGCCGGGGCTCAATTTAAGGCTATTTTCACTGAAGTATATTATAAACTGGCCTATTATAGTTTCAGAAAATATAACCACTATTGTACCTATAGAAATAATCCAAAGAAATTTGTTCTTCACTATCAGCAATAACCTCTTTTTGAGACCTGATGTGCTTACTTTTGGCTCTTTAAGATCTCTAAGGACAACAATGTTTTCGATGGCTATAAAGACTGCCAGAAGGCCACCCATCACAAGGGAAAGTCTCCATCCTACAGCAGAATCAACAAATACCCACCCAAAGGCACCAACTCCGCCTCCAAGATTGAAGGCTCCATTGTATATACCGACCTGGAATCCAAATGATTCTGGTGGCGAAATGTGTCTCAGGAGGCTTAGCCCTGGCGAGAAGAAGAGTGCTGAACCCGCCCCAGCAATAAACCTGAACAGTATGAGCTCAAATATGCTTGAAGACAGTCCTGAAAATATGCCTGCAATTCCCAGGACCATTATTCCTACGAAAGCCACTATCTTGGGGCCATATCTGGACGCCAGAACACCTCCGACCATCTGGAAAGCAGCGAGTCCAACATAGAAGCTTGTTGTCATTACTCCGAGATCGAGAATTCTAAGATCAAGCGATTTGGCAATATATGTTAGACCCGGGGCTATGTCAAACCAGTTCAGTGCATAAATGGCCCTGGCAGTATTAATTGATGCAGATTTGACCTTGTAACCCAGCAGATCACCTTCTTGTAAAATAATTTTAACTATAAAAAATTCGGGAATTAATCAGTTGATAAAATGTAGAATTTCAATTGATTTCATTCAAATGATGTAGCATTTCGTTCAACTGTTCTCATTAAGGGGATGACAGATTCCCTGATTTTTGACCCCATCTCTGTAAGTTTATATATTATCCTCCCTTCCGTTTTCTCCTTCTTTATGAGTTGGCCTTTTTCAAGTTCCTTAAGTCTTGAAGATATTATGGTCGTGCTGGAACCCGGTATCCCCATTAAAATTTCATTGAAACTCTTTCCTTTCCCATCACCCCCCAGGTATGCAAGTATTAACATAGTATATTTTTTCCCAAGGATATGGAGAATAGGGAGTGATGGATCTATGCATATAGTTTCGTTTCCATATGAAATCATGCACGTTTCTCTCTTATTCTTCATCCGAATATTTTCCTTCTTTGAATTTATGTTCATAATTTATCCAGCTCAATAATATTCATAAAATCTGGCAATATATAATTATGAATCATATCTGACAGATCATCTCTTTTCCTAATTACATATTCTCTATCATCTTCAATCAAAATTTCCATTGCCCTTGGTTGAAGGTTGTAAGTGGAAGACATTGATGAGACATATGCACCTGCATTAAGAACAGCAAGCAGGTCTCCCTTTCCCACCTTCTGAATCGTGACATCTTTTCCTATCTTGTCTGTGTTTTCACATATAGGCCCTACAATGTCAGCGACTTCGTCCCTCTTCTCCGCGAATCTGTTGACATGAATTATCGGGTGGACCGCCCCATACAGGGCTGGTCTTATAAGTATATTCATTCCCGTATCGGTGCCAACCATATTCTTATCATAATTTTTCTTGCAGGTTACAGTAGTGAGGAGTATTGCAGAATTTGCAACTATGTACCTTCCCGGTTCAGATATCAGTCTTGTTCCATCTGCAAAAAGATCCCTGAATTCTTCCATATTCTCCCTTATAAATTTTGAAGTTAGATTCAGATCCAGAGGCTCTTCTCTTTCTCTGTAAGGAACACCGAAGCCTCCACCTATATCAACAAAATCAAATTTTATTCCTAATTTTTTGGATATAATGGAAGCTATAGAGAAAAAGGTTCTAGTAGATTCTCTGAAGAATTCAGGTTCCAGTACATTTGAACCTGTCATCATATGAATCCCGAATCTTGAAACACCCCTTTCCAGCGCGTTTTCATAGGCTTGCAGTGCAACATCCGGTGGCATTCCAAATTTGCTTCCCTTGCCACCAGTGGTTGTACCCTCAAATTCTCCCTTCCCTATTCCTGGATTTATCCTGAATGAAACTGACTCTGGAGGGTCGTCCTCAATATATTCAAACTGTGAAATATCATCAAAATTAATTGTAACTCCAGTATTTTTAATCCTCCTCAGCTCATTCTCAGACAGGTTATTGGGTGAGGCCAGTATTCTATCCTTACTGAACCCAATCTTAAGAGCCAAAAGGACTTCATTGAAATTGGCTGCATCAATCCCTACTCCCATGTTCCTGAGAATGGAAAGTATTGCAGGATTGTAATTTGCTTTCATTGCATAATGAAGGGAGAAACTATCAAAATCAAACGCATTCCTGATATTATTTACATTTTTCTCAATAATTCTTTTTGAGTAAATAATAAGGGGCGTACCATATCTACCAGCTAGGGAAGCTACATCCTTTCCTGAGAATAATAGCCTGTCACCATTGATCTGGAAATATTCAAGATAATTCATAATCGTTAATAAAAAATGGAAATATATTGTTTTAGAATGCTTTCTGCCTGCTTCCCTCTTTTATTGTATCGACCAGTGAAACTTCTTCACTGTTCACCTGAAGATTCCCAAGACCTGGATAATTGTCATCCATCCTGAATCCATTTTCCAATGGAAGGATTTTACCTGATGTCAGGGTGTTTTTCATGTCTATGTCAGAGTCAAGATCTACGAATATCACATTCTTTGTGCTCAGAGAAAAATGAATTCCGGCAGCTATTGCAATAGAGCCTTCCATCATGCATCCAACCATATTGGGTAGTCCTGCAGCCTCGCTTATATTTGATATTTTAATTGCATTATGAATTCCACCGCTCTTCATCAGTTTAATATTAATCATATCTGCGGCCTCTTTCTTCACTATTTTGATTGCATCTTCTGGGGAATGGACAGACTCATCTGCCATTATTTTTGAAGAAGTATTATTTCTTACAAAAGCAAGTCCGTCTATATCGTATGCAATGACAGGTTGTTCCACCAGGTCTATTCCCAGGGATTCAAATTTCTTGATGTTTGATACTGCCTCCTTTGGTTTCCAGGCCTGATTAGCATCAATGAATATTTTTGTTCCATTACCAACCGCATTTATGACCTTTTCAACCCTCTGCAAATCACTGTTTATCTCCTCCCCAACCTTCATCTTAATTCTCCTTACACCTATTTTCTTCAGATATTCTGCCTTCTTCACTGCAGAATTATCATCCATAATCCCTATTGTTACATCTGTCTCTATCTTCTCCCTGTATTTACCCAAAAATCTTGAGAGTGAAATGTTAGTTGCCTTGGAAGCAAGATCGTAAAGAGCAATATCAAATGCCGCCTTGGCTGCCGTATTTCTCAATAAAGAATGATCAATAAGGTCGAAAAGAAGCGACATATCATCAGTATCTTGGCCTACGATTGACGAAGCTATAACTCTACTAGCTGCTATTGCGGTTTCCTGGGTTTCTCCTATTATATGAGAGGCAGGAGATGCCTCTCCAACACCAACCTGTCCATTCTCCCCGTATATTTTTATCAAAACTTCATCGCTCTGTTCTGAAGAACCAAGGGATATTTTGAACGGTGCCTTGTAGTAAACAGTTCCCTTAAAAATTTCAACCTTTTCAATTTTCATGAGTTATCAATTGAAAGTATCAGGTAATATTAATTTTTTATTGGAAAAAATCTTTCAGAATAGAAACAGTAAAGTTTTTTTCTATTATTCCAATCTGAAGTTATGTCTATGGTGATCACCAGCGTTGCAGATGTGAGAACGCAGCCCAAATCAAATTCTGAACTGGATTCACAGCTTATATATGGAGAAGAGGTTGAAATCATAGAAGACCTTGGTGAATTCTCCCACATATTTAGAAAGAATGATGTGGAAGGGTATGTGAAAACTGCGCTTCTCGGAGAATATTCAACGAGGAAGTACAAGCTCAAGAAGCAGCATAGGAATAAGGTAATGGCCTTACCATTCGGCTCTTATATTAGTGAGGAGGATATAGAGAGATTTGAAATCCCCCATAGTTTCCTTGTCAATATTGACAGGAAATTCAATCCCGTGGACCTTGCAGATAAGTTCATGGGTATTCCCTATTTGTGGGGAGGGACCTCAGATTTTGGGTTTGACTGCTCTGGCTTCACACAAAGGCTTTACAGGTATTCAGGATACGAGATTCCAAGAAATTCTGATCAGCAGAGGGATGCCTCACTGGATGTGGGGAGCTTTGAAAATGCAGTAAGAGGTGATCTCATATTTTTCAAAGGACACGTTGCCTTTTATCTTGGAGACGGGAAAATTATACATGCCAACGGTCATTACAGCAGGATAACCGTCAATGATCTGACAGATGGTTCTGCCTATTCTAAAAGCCTTCTCTCCATCATGGAAAAGATAGGGCGTTTCCCCCTCCATTAAAATTTTTAATTATACTAAAGGAAAATATTAAAATCAAGTAATTATTTTGTAGTGATAATTATGAGGAAGATGACACAAAAGAATTTGAGTGATGCGTTCTGTGGTGAAAGCCAGGCTCATATGAAATATCTGATATATTCCGATGTTGCTGAAAAGAACGGCTACAAAAATATATCAAGGTTATTCAAGGCAATATCTTATGCAGAGCAGGTTCATGCTACAAACCATTTCAGAAACCTGGGTATGATTAAGAGCACTGACCAGAATCTTGAGGATGCGATTGAAGGAGAATCATACGAAGTGAACGAAATGTACCCGGTTTTCAATGAGGTTGCAAAGTTCCAGAATGAAAAAGGGGCAGAAACATCAACTAAGTATGCACTGGAGGCAGAAAAAATTCATGAAAAAATGTACAGGGACGCTCTTGAGAGCGTTAAGAAGAACAAGGATATAGAGATAGGAGATATTTACATCTGCAGTGTATGTGGATATACCACAACTGGAAAGCCTCCTGAAAAATGCCCGGTATGTGGTGCCTCGGCAAGTTCATTCAGGAAATTCTAATTTTTATTCTTTTTAATCTCTTCATCTTCCAGAAGTAGCTCATTTATGAGATAACGCAGGTTCCACTCCATTGTAGTTGGAGTGGTCACAGCCACTATTGTTTTCTTTCCAATTCCACTCTCCTCTAAAGCCTTCAGGATTTTAAGATATTCTTCCTTCTTGAAATTATGCAGTATCATGACTTTCCTATCATTATCTGAGTTCACCCTTGCATATCGGGAAATCGCTTATAAAATTATTCCGCACAATTTTAAATGCAGATTTATTGGAAAGTATTTTAATTCATCTTTCAATACAATTCTATGAGGGATCTCTCCAAAGAAATTGATCTGACTGAGGATCTCAAAATGAGGATTCTCAGGCATTTCAAGAAATACGGAGCAGATTATGCCAAATCAATAGGGAGAGATCTTGAAATGAACAAGAGGGATGTGTGCGAAGCCCTGAAAAAGCTGTTTGCTGAGGGATACATAGAGAAGAGGAACTCAGGGATGCTTAAGAGGAAGGAAGCAAGACTGAAGAAAAGAGTTGTTACCACGCCCCACCACACCTATTATGTGCTGAGTGAAAAAGGGAGACAGTTTCTAAAGGAAAGAGAAGATGGATGATAATGAATTTATAAAATGTTACGATTAGGGAGAAATGATAGATCTAAACCTGCTACAATATTTCCTATCAGTTATTTCAGGATTTATTGTCGGCCTTACCCTTGGCCTTATAGGCGGAGGCGGATCAATACTTGCTGTTCCCCTTCTCCTTTATTTTGTCGGTCTGATATATGATGCTAAAACTGCATCGTCCCTGAATTTTGTACAGCATCTTGTAATAGGGACAACAGCAATGGCCGTTGGTCTGAACGCATACATCAACAGTTACATGCATTTCAGGAAGAAGAACGTGAAAATAAAGAAGGGTATAGTTTTTACCATTCCAGGGGTCGCGGGATCATTTTTGGGAGCCTATGTTGGGCACATAGTCAATGGAACATCGCTTCTGTTTCTCTTTGGAATTCTTATGATAATAGTTGCATATACAATGTTAAGACAGAAAAAGAGTGACAATGCTACGCCATCGGAAGGTTGCAGGATAAACTTTCCAATTCTTATTGTTGCTGGGCTCGGGGTTGGCTTTCTTTCCGGATTCTTCGGTATTGGTGGAGGATTTCTTATAGTTCCGGCCCTGATGTTTGCAGGTGGGCTCGGGATAACCAATGCTGTCGGTACTTCCCTCCTGGCTGTTGGCACATTCGGTATAGTCAGTGGTCTGACATATCTTCATTATGGAGAAGTGAACTTACTGATAACTGTTCTTTATCTGGCTGGGGGCATCTTCGGCGGATACATTGGGACAAAATTCTCAACTTCTATGCCTAAGAAAAAGCTGAGACTGATTTACGCAATCGTGATAATAGTAGTAGCAATTTATCTCATCTACAAGAACATAGGAGGAATAGGTCATTTCTTCTGACTGTCAAGGAATTCCCCCAGTTTTTTTATAATATTCTCATTCAAATTTACAGGATTCATATTGCCATCAACTGGAACCACCACTATTTTACAGTGAGCTGAAAGTCTATCCTCATCATCATTCCATATTTCATAGTCAAATGTAATGTGTCTCCTCCCTATCTCCTTTATATGCATAATTACCTTTGCCTTCTGGTTGAATTTGAGGGGATAGCTGTAATCGCATTCCGCATGCACCCTGGGAAGGAAAATTTCCTCCTTCCCAAGGTTAAGGGAATTGAAAAGTTCCTGCTCAGTCCTCTCACATAACCTCAGATAATTGGAAAAGTGAACTATTCCCAGAGCGTCAGTATCAACCCACGGGACATTATATGAAAAAATGAATTTACCCATACAATAACCTCCCGCTTATATTTAAGTCCTGTATAAAATCAATCCTCTTGTTGACATCAATTATTTTATCCAAGTTAAACATCATTTATTCATGGAGAGAATAAGCAAAAGAGTAAGCGAATACCTTTCTTCCAATCCCTGCACCCTCAATGCGCTTCAGGGGGGGATTGTTAATTATTCATCTCTGGCACGAGTTGTGATGAAGGAGCTAAATACACAGAAATTCAATGCAGTTCTGGCTGCGCTCAAAAGATATCCTGAATCCAATCCATCACTGGAATCAGAGTACAGGAAGGCACTCCTGAAATCCAGGATAGAAGCATATTATTCGATAAGCAATGTCACTCTGAGGAATTCTCCGTCAAATTTTGTTAAAATGTCTGAAGCCTACAGAGACATTTATGAGAAAGGAGGAAGGATAAGGATTGTTCAGGGAAATCAGGGAATTGTAATAATAACCGACAGGAACAACGTTGAAGAGTTAACTGCCAAATTCCAGGACCATGAAATAATATCCAGGAGGGACAATCTGGGAGAACTTGTCATAGTATCTCCCCTTGAAATTGAAAATCTTAGAGGATATGTTGCTTATGTGTCCTCAATCATTGCTGTCAATGGGATAAATGCCTATCAGGTTGCATCTTTCTACAATGATATAACATACATAATAGATGAAAAGAATATGTCTATTGCACTGAATATTTTTTCAAAATTGATGGCCGTCAATCACGCTTGACATCAAAACTGCTTAGACGGCACACTCCCTTTCCCCTCCTGAATGAGACCTCCATTCCATTTTCCCTTGATATTTCCGTGACTTTGTATTTCCTCCCCAATATCTCACCAACCATGCAGTATTGAATTCCACCCCTTTCATATATTGTCATTGTTGCGAAACCTGTAATTGGTGCAAATGGTGAATAGAGATACACAAATACAAACCCTGCAATGAAATTGAGTACTATATATTCCATTGGACTGACATTGAAAATATCATATGAAATTGGGCCTATTATCAGAACGATTATTGTTATCAAATAAACGAGTGATCCTGTGAAACAGCCTTCCATATTAGTTACCTTCAGGTTTCTCTCAATTATTTTTGAGGAAAGGATCAATCGCCTGTTCATGGAATATCTTATTAAATAGAAAAATGCAATGGAAATTATGAATGTCAAAATTCCGGGATAAACATTCATTTTTTCAACTCCATCTCCATTGCACAGCTCTTGCATATGTCACCTGCTGAAGGTGCACCGCATATTTTGCATCTGTTGACATGAATTTCGCCCTTGATATTTGAATCCAGTATTTCTCTTATTTTATCATATGAATTGAGAATCGCAAATTTTGTTCCAGGGGTTCTTTCTTCCCATTTATCGATTGATTCCCTGAATTCATTCCTGATGGCGAAATCAGCATACGGGCACACATCGTGTGAGAAATCAATATTGTTAAGTATCGCAAATAGAAGTATTTCCTTCTCTGGAATCCTCCTAAGTGGCTGCAGTCTTGGTATCAAGCCCTCCTTTACTCTGAAATGAGGCCCCATCCTCCCCAGCCTCTCTATATCACCCCTGGCAAAGTTCATTATAATTGACTGTGCTGTATCATCAAGATTCAGGCCTGTGATGAGATAATCCACCTTAAGATCCAAGGAGACATCATTCAGCAATCTCCTCCTGAAAACACCGCAGTAACTGCATGGAGTTAGCCTACCCTCCTGCGATACAGAGTCCATTGTTATACCATATTTCTCTTCAAGCTTGACAATGTGATGTTCCACTCCAAGTTTATTCGCAAGGCTGACAGCTGAAACGAGTGTTTTTGGCCTATAAGAGTCTATACCCTCATCCACAGTTATTGCAACTATTTTCACATCCCTTCTCTTGCCAAATATTTTATGTGTTTCATACAGGGCAACTGAACTATCCTTCCCCCCAGATATTGCCACTCCTAGCGTCACAGGACCTTCAATCCTTATTTCCTCCCTGAACTCCAGTCTTACCCTCTTTTCAAAGAATCTGTTGAAGTGATCCTTGCAGAGATGTGTTCCGTTGTACCTAATGTAAGCAACCGCATCCTTGTTGCAAAATGAACATTTCATTGATCTTGTAGTGAAAAAAAATATTAAAGGCTTGTTTATACTATAGCATGGAAGATTTTGAAAAAGAGCTTGCGGAGATTTCAAAATATTTTGAAAAATTCGCAATGACAGAGTATGAATTGAGAGCGTTTCTAGCACTGGTGATGCTCGGGACTAGTACGCCGGATAATATAGCTATGACTGCTAAAATACCGAGAACGTCAACGTACAAAATACTTGAAAAGCTGGAAGAGAGGGGTCTTATCACATCCATGGAGGGAAGACCAAAGGTTTTCAAAGCAAGGAATATCTATGAAGTCCGGAAGATGTTCTCAGAAAATGTCGATATTCTTTTCGAGAAACTTACGGAACTCAGTGATGTTCTGACAGAGAAAGGCGAGCCTCAGCTGATTTTCACAATTTACGGAAAGGAGAGGGTGATAGAGAAGATGAAGGAGATTCTTAACTCTGCTGAAAGGTATGCCACTATCTCAACACCAAGACTTAGAGAAATAAGACAGGAACTGGGGAAGGAAATTGAATCCGCCTTATCAAGAAATGTTACGATAAACATAGTTGCGCCTGACAATCAAAGGGCACCACCGGGAACAAGAATTTATCGGAACAATAGTCTAATAGCCACGGACGTTGTCGCTGATGGTTCAAAGGCAATAATAGCAGCCCCTGATCTGTCTGCGTGCGGGTTTACAGACAATCCAATACTCGCTGAACATCTCAATGAATTTGTGGAAATACTTACTACAAGGAATGGGATTAACCACGAGAGAGTAGCATGAAGATATACGTACTTGACAACGGGGGACAGTGGACTCACAGAGAATGGAGAGTCCTGAGGGATCTTGGAGTCAACGCCGAAATTAAGAGGAATGACTTAGAAATAGAAGAGCTGATCGATGCAGACGGCCTTGTACTCTCTGGGGGTGCAGCTTCTATAGCATATGAAACATTCAAATTAGGGAACACTTCCCAGTACCTTTCAAAGATGAATATTCCCATTCTGGGGATATGTGCAGGGGCACAGTTCATGGGTATGTATTATGGGGCCAAGGTCGGACCTGCAGAGCATCCAGAGTTTGGAAGGGTCAGGATATCCGTAAGTAAGGAGGGGTCCATTTTAAAAGGCATTCCTCCTGAATTCTATGCATGGGAAAGCCACAACGATGAAGTGAAGGAAGTTCCAACACATTTTGAACTTGGAGCATCATCAGAAACTTGCAGAATTCAGTATTTTTTCAGCGAGAGTCTGAAAAGATACGCGCTGCAGTTCCATCCAGAAGTGGAACACACCCAGTATGGTGCAAACATATTCAAAAATTTCATTGAACTATGTGCTCCCTGAGGAATTCCGTTACCTTTGACCTGAACTCCTCGATTGAACCATCATTGCATATGTAGGCATCAGCAGTAGCTAGGACCTGTCCTATACCCCAGGAGAGTTCTCTGTTCTCTCTATTCTCGAATTCATCCATATTCCTTGGATCATCGCCCCTTCCTCTTTTCAGGAGTCGTTCAAATCTCCTTCCTCTCCCGGAGCTAATTCCAACCACGAGACCTACGCTCAGATCTTCCCTGAACCTGTCAATTTCCTCTTTGTTCCTGATGCCCTCAATTACCACAAGACTGTTCTTGATTCTTTCAATTGTCCTGGCGGCCCATATATCCTTGCCGTTCTTTTCCCTTTCAATTGAAGCTATCATTCCGCTTTCTGAAATATTCTTTCCAATTTTGGAAGTGAATTCTCTAACTATGTCACCCATATTTATTACCTGTATGCCAATTTCCCTTGCAACAGCTGCAAACTCATCCTTGCCCGACCCAGGCATACCTACAATAAGAATAGCTTTGATTTGCACGAGACCCTATTGTGTATAAGAATATAAATTTAAGATTCAGTGAGGGATTTCTGAGAAGGTTTCACATCCTGAAGGAGACTGATCATCTCATCTCCCATCAGTATCTCCTTTATTCTCACAGTGTCATAGTTGACTGATATCATTGTTGTTCTTCCATACCTGCCGAAGCTCTGAACCTGTGATTCAAGAATTCCTAGGTTAGAGAGTTCTCCAACTATGTCAGCGATTCTCCTCGGGGTCAGACTTGAAACTCCTATTCTCTGCGCAGCCTTGGAATAAAGATCGTAAACCTCTCCCATTGTGGTCTTCCCTCCCTTCTTGATATCGTCCATCAGAACTGCTGAAAGAAGGGTAATTTTGCTGTGCAGGGGAAGTGTTGAGATGGTTTCACTAACTATATCCCTCTCCAGTTTCTGCTTCGCCTCATATATTATATCATCAGTTATCTTGCTGAACTGCTTCATCTCTGCAATTTCAACTGATATCCTGAGAAGGTCAATTGCTCTCCTTGCATCACCCTGGTCCTGTGCTGCAATCGCTGCACATAGTCTGATTGAGGAATCATCTATTGATTCAAGTATGCCTGAGAAAAGGGAACGATCCCTCAGTATATCGTATATCTGCGTTGCATTGTATGGATGGAATACTATCGTTTCCTCTATCAGCCTGCTCTTTACCCTTGGATCAAGATACTCCGTGAATCTCAGATCATTGCTTATTCCCACTATTGAAATCTTTCCCTTCTCAGATGTTTCATTTATTCTGAGCAGTTGGTATATGACAGAATCTCCACTTTTCCTGACAAGCCTGTCTATTTCATCCATCACTACTATAACTATGCCACCGAAGCTGGTGATTTTCTCATTAACAACATTGAATAGCTTGTCTAAAGGCCATCCTGTGAATGGAAGCTTATCTTCCCAGTCGCTCAGCAGGGCATTTCCAATGGATAAGAGAATCCCATAGGAACTGTCAACAACACCACAATTTATGTCCACTATCTTCATTTTGAGATTGAACCTGGTATCTATTATTCTCGAGGCCTCCCTCTCAACGAACCTTACAACGCTTGTTTTACCTACCCCAGGTTTTCCAAATATTATAATATTTGATGGTCTCTTACCTTCAAGAGCAGGCGAGAGTATTCCCGCAATCTGTTCAGCTTCTCTCTCCCTGTGAGGAAGCCTGTCTGGGATGAAACCAGGATCAAGGGCCTGCCTCTCACCTTTTATTATATTTGAACTGACCTGGAATTTTTCGAACAGATTGTGTACTTCTTTCTGCATCATTAACATAAATCAAAACCTCTCTTAATTAAAACAGTTTCTTATCAGGTATTTTACCAAAATGTTTATAGGAGTCTGTACATTTCAGCCCCCTCTATTTCCAGTGGAAATCCATGTCCCCTCAAGCAGGGTATTCAAGAAACAAATTTTAAAAAAGGTTCAATTTCCAGTGGAAATGATTTCTTCATAGCTTTCTATCCAGTATCCTTTCTGCTTCCCCGACCAGGTAAAGTGAACCGGTAATAACAGAGGCCTGATCTGACCTGATCGCGTAATCAACAGCATCTTCAGGATTGGGAAGAACAGTTATGTCCTTGAAAAATAGTGAAGCCTCCCTTTTCAACTCATCTGAATATTTTTTCCTTTCCTTCTCATTTGGTTCAGTTACCACAACCTGATCAGTTATCTCAGACAGGTTCTGAAGTATATTGTAGCTGTTTTTGTCTCTCAGGATGCCAAGCACAACGAGTGGATTTTTTATTTCATAGAGACGGATATTATCTGCAAGATTTCTCATTGCCTCTGAATTGTGAGCACCATCAAGAATTAGAAGTGGGTCTCTCCTCCTGACTTCAAATCTCCCGGGAATATCCTTTTCAGCGAGAGAATTCAGGGCTTCTTCATGAGATATGGGAACATTCAGATTTTCGTAGGACAGAAGGGACATTGCAGAGTTTAGCACCTGATGCCTCCCAAGTGATTTAAGCTTGACCTCGTAGCTACCTTTATCTCCTCTAAGATTGTAACTGGTCCCGTCTAAAGAAAAATGCACATTCTCTATTGCGTACTCATCTAAATCAAATACCTGAGAACCCTTCGTGTGAGCTATATTCTTTATGACTCTCTTTGCAGATTCTGGCATCTTACCAATAACAACTGGTTTACCGCTCTTAATTATACCAGCTTTCTCCCTCGCTATATCCTCAATATTCCCGCCCAGCTTGTCCGCATGTTCCAGGGATATACTAGTGATCACAGATAATTCCGGAATTATTATGTTGGTCGAGTCGAGTCTCCCGCCCAGTCCGACCTCTACCGAAGCATATTCTACATTACTGTCCTTGAAAAATTGGAAGGCCATGCATGTTGTGTATTCAAAGAATGTAAGTTGAATCTCATTTCCCCTTAGGTTAATTCTGGTGTCGTGGGAATTCACAAAATTTCTTATATAATCCCAGTTTATCTCTCTGTCATCAACAATGATTCTTTCCGTGAAATTTCTGAGATGGGGTGAGGTATAAAGGCCTGTCTTGAATTTTCTTCTGAGTATTCTGTAGATGAAGGTGGAGGTGGATCCCTTCCCATTTGACCCGGTTATGTGAACGCTCTTGAATGAATCCTGAGGATTGCCTAGCCTGGAAGCAAATTCCCTTGTAGGTTCAAGTCCAAGCTTGACACCGAAACGCGAAAGTGAAAAAAGGTATTCTTCAATATCCATTGAACGCCAGAATGAAGACGACATAAAAAGGTTTATCTAATGAATAATTAAGCGATGTGCCAAATTTCAGAATAATATTTGTAGAGCCCAAGAACCCTGGTAACCTGGGATCGCTTGCAAGAACCATGAAAAATTTCGGATTCAGTGAGCTTTACGTTACACATACAACAAGAATTCCCAGTGAAGATATATTCAGGGCGATGAAAGGGCAGGAAATTTTGAAAAATGCTATTATGGTGAAGAACCTTGATGAAGCGATAGAAGGATTGAAATATGTTGTCGGAACATCAGGCGTGAAAACTGATTCAATTAAGGGAGTTATCAGAAATCACATGGAACCGGAAGAATTCGCAAAGAAAATTTCAAGAGTTAAGGGGAAAATAGGTATAGTCTTTGGAAGGGAAGATATTGGCCTGACTAACGAGGAACTATCAAAATGTGATTATTTTGTTCACATACCTGCTGACGAAGATTATCCTATAATGAACATATCTCATGCCGCTGCCATCATACTCTACAGCCTGAGGGCTGTGAACAATAAGGGTACCAGGGAAGTTATAGACAGAATAGAGATGGATCTTTTAGTCAATAAATTCAAAGAGAATCTCGAAAGAAATGGCTACCCTCAGCACAGAATTCCCAAAACAACACTGATGTTCAGGAGGTTAATTTCAAGGGCTTTGATCAATGAATACGAATTCCGTGTTCTGATGGGTTCAATTGAGTGCGACCGGTATTCCCACGATGATAAAGGAAAACACCAGAAATAGACAGTTTCCCTGACATTCTGTAAGATACAATCTCCAATGGGAAATTTTCCCTGATCATTTTGAGATCATTCATATTTCTCACGTCTGCAGTCCCGATCATCCCCTCAGTTGGCTTCGAATTGCTGAATATCAGATTTTTCTCAAGCTCCTCAATACTAAAACCCTCGGAATGATACAACCCCATTTCTCTTGTTTCTGGGAGATCATTCTCCATTTTAATCAATCCCTCAACAAGCTTAGAGATATGGGTATTGACCTTGGCAATCATATCAGTCCACTTGGAGTTTTCCATAGACGATATGAAATTGTCATTTTCTATCCTTATGAGTGTTTTCAAATATTTCTTTATATTTTTCAACGTTTCATTGGCCCTTGTCCGTCTCTCCCCCGACTCGTTGCTGAAAGGCTCTATTGAAAGGAAAATGAGTTCTTCGCCTCTTTCGCTGAGTGTTCTAACTATTTCAGGCAGCACATAAGAAGAGAATAATCCAGCCGGTGATGAAATTATAACTGTTCTTTCAGTTCTTTTGACTTCATTCAGGTCTTCCTTCAGATTCTGGAATCCCTTGAAATTTTCAGAGCTGATCTTGAATGACTTATCCGAAAATGAGGGAGGTATACTATTGATTCCTGCACCTCCAATACCTATTATCTTAAAATTGTCTGACATAATTAAGACATTGATATGACATTATTTAAATTTTTTGCAATTGCAACGTATAACTTAAATTTTAGTGTTATAATCCATCATCTTGATCTTCTGACTGAGTATTTCCTTGGGAATTTTGAACATATACTCATTCTGGACACCCTTCTTGTAGCCTGCACTAAGTTTGCTTTTCTTCACAATTCCTATATTTTCCAGCCTTGAGAGAAACTTGTAAACTCTTGAATCTTTCATTTCACTCATTGCCTCCCTCACGTCTGAGACGCGAAATACTGCTCCTTTGCTCAGCATTATAAGATTCTCAAGTATCTTGAGTTCGGCAGTGTCAAGGCTTGTGAGAGAGGACTCATCAACTGGAGGGGAGAACTCACGAAATGCCTTCAGGACTATTCCGGATGTGAGGGGTTCACCCATATTTTCTGCCAGCAGGACGGAGTTATTCAACAGTTCAATTGCAATTCTTGCACTCCCACTTTCTTCTGAGAGTTCTGCTATTGTTCTTATGGCATCATCTTCGTAAGTTCCATCATAAAGTGCTATATTTGCTCTTTCAGTTACAATTTGATAAAGGTCATCTGCATTGTATTCCCTTAGTGTTATCCTGTTGAATCGTCCGAGCCCTGAAAGTATACTTCTATCAAGAAATATCTCAGGATCCTCTATTGTAACCAATAATAGCTTGATCGGGGGCCCTCCCAGTTCCTGGCTTCTTGAAAGGTAATAAAGGAATGAATTATCCTTCCTTCTCAGAGAATGAGCTTCGTCAAGTATTATGAAGATTCTGTCCTTCCTGAATCCTGACAGCATCATTTTCAATGCCTTATCAAATCCAGAGTTCATAATATCTGTTTTCATCTCTGCCTTTCCAGCTATCTCTGCCATTATGCTTCTCTCATTCTGCAGAGCATAACAGTTCACGTATCTGGATTCGTAGGCAGGTATGGTCTTCATCATATATTTTGCAATCATTGTCTTTCCTGTTCCGGGATTTCCTTTTAGTATAACGGTTGAAGATATTTCATTGCCGAATAGAAGATAGCTAAGTTTGTTTATCTCATCTTCCCGCAGCATTATCTTATTGGGAATGAATTCCTGTGAAAACGCATACTGGTCCTTCACTATCTTCATGATTCATTGCAATAGAAAAAATAATTATAAAAGGTATTCTTTAACGTTATGGAATATAAAACTATAGGAAAATCCGATCTAAAAGTCTCGGCCATTGGACTTGGAGCATGGCAGGCAGGTGCCAAGGGCTGGGGGAAAATATCTGATAATGATGTTAAGAATGCATTGACAACTTCAATAGAACTTGGAATAAATTTCATTGATACTGCTGAAGTTTATGGTGACGGTCATTCTGAGAAGCTCATAGGAGAGGTTGTCAAGGATTATAGAGATGACATAGTTATAGCAACCAAAGTTTCAGGGGCTCATCTGCGGCCTGATTACGTTGTCAAAGCTCTGGAAGGAAGCCTCAAGAGGTTGAACACAAATTACGTTGACCTGTATCAGATACACTGGCCCGATATTTACACACCCCTCAGGGATACAATGAAGTCGCTTGAAAAACTTGCAAATAATGGAAAAATAAGATATATAGGTCTTTCAAATTTCAGCATTTGCCAGATAGAGGAGGCCAGATCATATCTTTCAAACATGGACATAATTTCCAACCAGGTCCGATATAACATAGTCCAGAGGGAAATAGAGGATGAGATGCTCCCGTACCTTACAAAGGAGAACATTGGAGTGATAGCTTATTCGCCGCTTGCCCAGGGTTTGCTCACATCGAAATATGATCACGCAAATTTTGATACCTCAGATGTGAGAAAATCCAACAAGCTGTTCAGTGAGGATAATATTCATGTCGTAACTCCTCTCCTGAATGTACTAAGGGAAATTTCATATGAAACAGGGCATTCAGTGGTTCAGATCGCACTTAACTGGCTGATAGCTCATGATAATGTTATTCCCATCCCAGGTGCAAAGAACAGGGATCAGGCAACAATAAATCTGCAGTCAGCAGGGTGGAGATTGAATGAACAGCAGACTAAGAGAATAGAGGATGCATACCTTCAGATAAAGGACAGAATAGATACATTCTGATTCCTTTTTATTTTATTATAAAATATTATAATTTAAATTTTAGAGGAAATTGCCAAGAATTTTGAAAAATTCATCTGGTTTGTCCAAGTAAAGTGCATGCCTTGCTCCGCTTACAACATAAAATCTGTTGTCCTTAAGTGTTTCCCTGTATTTCTGGGAAGCTTCAGGTGGGATAACAGTATCATTGGAGCCATAAACTATAAGGGATGGTTTATCTATTTTTTTCACATAATCAGATAAATCATCAGACCAGACTGTACCTATGAACAGGAGTTTGTTGATTCTATCAGGATTGTTATGGGCAAAAGCAACGATGAATGGGCCGGAGAATGATGCCCCAAGCAATGAAAATTTTCTGAGACCTATTTGACCCACAAATTTTTCTATAAATAAGGATGCATTCGCATACTTTTCCCTGGGAGGCCAGAACTCATCATTGCTATCAGAAAGCCCCCACCCTGGGTAATCTACAGCAATGAAATCTAATCCCATCTCATTTATCCTTGAATCAGCTTCGACGGATATCCATGTTTCTGCCTTAAATGATTTTCCGTGAAGGAGAACAAGACTGTCTTTTGGTTTTTCCACTCTGCTTTCATAGAAATGTACTCTCTTTCCATCAATATTGACAAATTTCTCTACCGCTTTCATATTTTTGAAATTGCTGTATCGTTAATGAAAATTTTGAAATGTCCTAATCTTCCCCCTCTCTTATCAGTTCAAAATTGCCTTCAAATAACATGTTCTTGAAATTTTCAGAAATATCGTATTTTCTTGTTTTCATATCACTCTCTATCAGCATCAATTCTGACAGTTCATCTGGATAACCCTCTGCAAAGATGATCTCCTTTATTCCTGCGTTGATCAGCATTTTGCTGCATACCACACACGGGTGAGTTGTTACATAAATAACTCCACCGGAAATCGCTGTTCCATTTGACGCTGCCTGAATTATAGCATTCTGCTCAGCGTGGAGCCCCCTGCAGAGCTCGTGTCTCTCACCGGATGGTATATTGAGCTGCTCACGCAGACATCCAGTTTGATCACAGTGAAGAGATCCCACTGGAGGTCCATTGTAGCCCGTTGATATTATTCTCCTGTCCTTGACAATAACGGCTCCCACTTTCCTTCGTGTGCACGTAGACCTGGTAGCTGCCATGTATGCCATCCTCATAAAATATTCGTCCCAGCTCGGCCTTTCCATTAAATGTTCATACAAATCTCTTAGAAAATATTTCCCTCTCTTTTTGGATGAATCTCACAAGAATAATTTTTTAATTCATCAGTTATAAGCAATAGTGGAAAAAAAGGTAACCGGCAAAAACGCAAACATTGTTAATATGATAGATGCAATTCTCTATTCTAATGAAGATGATTTCAAAAAAAGGATTGGGTCATTGAAGGAGTATATCGAGTCCATTTCAAATTCTGGGAAAAACAGGGAGGAAATGAAAAATTATGGAGATATAGAATACCTGAGAGACATAATGGTCAAAGTCGATAGGTCCAGGACTGTGGAAAGAAAAAAGCATTATCTCATGAATGCAAGGAAATCAATCAGTGAAATAAGGACTAACGGAGTCAATGATATAAATCTGAACAGGTGGAAGGATTATCAGGATATAATTACAGACAGTCTCTGGATCATACCGAAGAGGAGCCGTGAAGGAGGGCATCTTGGATGGTACTGGGGCAATTTTATCCCCCAGATTCCGAGTCAAATAATGCTTAGATACTCAAAGAAAGGGTCCTGGGTCATAGACCCATTCATGGGGAGCGGGACTACGCTGATAGAAGCAATCAGGCTCGGAAGAAATGCAGTGGGCATAGAAATAAATGAAAAGATCGCTGACAAGGCCAGGGAATATGTAGGGAATATTGGTGAATCTTCTGGATCACATTATGAAATAATAACCGGCAACTCATTGAATCTAGATTATACCTCAATGATGGAGAGGCTCAGAATCAAGAGTTTTGATCTCGCCATAGTTCACCCTCCATATCACGATATTATAAAATTCTCCGATGACCCAGAGGATCTTTCAAATGCTCCGAGTACAGATAATTTTCTGGAGAGAATGGAGGAATTGGCTGCGACACTATTTTCCATTCTGAAAAGGAGAGGGTATTTAGCCCTCGTTATAGGGGATAAGTATGAAAGGGGTGAACTCTTCCCGCTTGGATTCAGGACAATGGAATCTTTTCTGGGGGCAGGTTTCAGACTCAAGAGTATCGTTGTTAAAAATTTTGAATTTACAAGGGGGAAGAGCGGTCAGGATGAGTTGTGGCGTTACAGAGCCCTGGTAGGAGGTTACTATGTATTCAAGCACGAATACATAATGATCTTCGAGAAATGAAGATCATCCAATTTCTATCATTTTCTCCCTTGATCTCGCTCCCCTTATTATTCTTAAATTCCTGAAATCCTTTTTGTAGTATTTTGCCAGCTGCCTGAGTATGTCCATATTAGCTCTGTTATCCTCCCTTGGCTCTTCAGTATAAATTATCAGGTACCCTTCTCTCTCCTCTATAGGTTTTCTCCCATTCTTAACCTTGACGTTGATTATCATGTTATATTATTTTGAGTAAGCTGTCACATCAATTTCAACCATTATTTTTGTATTTGGAAATGACACAACTACAGTAGTTCTAGCTGGAAAATCTGATCTGAAATATTCACCGTAGAGGGAGTTCATCTCTCCAAAGTAAGATCCACTGGAAAGATACACAGTAACTTTTAAAACATTTTCCAATTTACTTCCTGACTTTGATAATATCTTTGAAATCTTATCCATTGCATTTCTGAACTGTTCAGCAAAACTATTACCATCACCAGTCTGCCCAGAAAGGAATACCAGATTTTCATACTTGACGGCAAGTGAATATGGTCCGGCTTTCGGCAGACCCTCAACTTCAACATTTTCTCTCATGCTTCTTGAATAGAAGGGAGGTATTTACGGATATCCTCAGGAATTATGGCCTCCGATTTTTGAAAATCCTTTCATGGAAATTGATGGGTAAAACATTTATTATCGGATTCGATATCGAAATCGATAAAAGGTGAAAAACATGACTGATTTCAATAATTTCGGGCAGATGTTCAAGCGACACGGAAGCCTGAGGTACTATATCCTGTGGATACTAGCCAACGACAGGAAGAGAGGAATAGACATAATGGAAGAGATGGAGAAGAGGAGTATGGGTTTCTGGAAGCCAAGTCCAGGTTCTGTATATCCAATTCTCAAGAGCCTTACAGAGGAGGGGCTTATAAGAAAGAATGAGGATGGGAGTTACGAGCTCTCCGATAAAGGCATGGAACTGCTTGGATTAAGCAAGGAGAATCCGCTGAAAAACAAAGCAAGCAATGTTGACAGGTGCCTTGATGAAGCGGAGAGCTGTACAGATTATCTGATTGATCTGGATGAGGATTTGACTCCTTATATTACAAGGATAAGGAGCATAGGGGAGAAGTTTATTAAAATTTCAGAGGAGAAGAGGAGATAAGGATGAACATCATTGAAACTAGAAATCTCACCAAAGTTTACAAAGGGAATATAAGGGCAGTTGATAATCTCAACCTTGAGATAGAGGAAGGAACTATTTACGGGCTCCTTGGTCCCAATGGGGCTGGAAAATCGACAACAATCAAGATGCTTACAACAGTCATAAAACCAACATCTGGAACAGCAACTGTGGGAGGTTTGGATATAATCAAACAGTCGATGGAGGTAAGGAGAATAATAGGCCTTGTCCCCCAGGACCTGACAACTGACGAAGACCTTAAGGGGATTGAAAATCTGATGATGGTCGCAAAATTCTACGATGTTCCAGCAGCCAAGGCAAGGGAAAACATAGACAAGCTACTTAAATTGGTAGACCTCCAGGACGCTGCGAAGAGATTGGTCGGGCAGTACTCCGGAGGAATGAGAAAAAGGCTGGAGCTCATTGCAGGCCTTGTGCATGAACCAAAGATTCTATTCCTTGATGAACCTACCCTGGGACTTGACGTTCAGACTAGGTCGCTGATGTGGGACTACATAAAGAACATTCAGGAAACCAAAAACATAACAATAATACTTACAAGCCATTATCTTGAAGAAGTGGATGCGCTCTCAGATAAACTGTCCATAATAAACAGAGGAAAGCTCATTGTATCCGGAACACCGGCTGAACTTAAAAATAATGTTGGCGGGGACATACTGACAATGTCATTCAAGAGTGCAGACGACATGAATAAGAGCATGGAAATACTTTCAAATTTCCAGCCCACAAAGGTAACTGAGAAAACTGCCAGATTCAAGGTGAAGTCGTCGGAGGTTGTTCTTCCCGAAATAATAGAACCTTTGAAGAAGAACGGAATAGAACCACTGAGATACCAGGTTGACAAGCCATCATTGGATACAGTCTTCATGGATTATGTGGGGCGTGCTCTCCCTGAAGAAGAGGGTGAGGGCGATTCGAGGAGGATGATGATGAATCTGAGGAGGTTGAGAAGATGAGCGGACTGTTGCCTTTAACTTCCAGGGAGATCAAGAAATGGTACAGAAATCCCACATTCTTCATAGTAGGTTTGCTTCAGCCATTCTTCTGGATTGCCCTGTTTGGAAGTGCCTTTGACATCACGAGGGGATTTGGGGCTGCCGGGAGGCTGATACTTCAGGGTGCTCCAAATTACATCACTTTCATTATAGGGGGTGTCGCGACTACAACAGCGCTGTTCACAGGTATGTTCTCAGGGATGAATATAATATGGGACAGGAGACTGGGTACACTGGGAAGATTCCTTTCATCCCCCATACACAGAAGTTCCATAGTCTTTTCAAAAATAATTTCAGCTACCATAAGGATTCTGGTTCAGATTTTTATACTTTTCATAGCCGCGCTCCTGATTCCTAACGGCCTTCAGATTGCGAAATCATTTTCGGCGTTTGATGTCCTGATTATAATTGTAACGGTTACACTGGTCAGCACATTATTCTCCAGCATATTTTCTGTAATAGCAATAAGAGTCACAAGACAGGAGACAATAATGGGAATTGTGAATCTGGTGAATTTGCCCCTGATGTTTGCCAGCTTCGCTCTTTTCCCTAAGGAGCTGATGGCCCCCTGGCTTGCGGATATAGCTCAGTACAACCCAGTCTCATGGTCTGCAACTGTAATGAGAACAGTGATCATAAACGGTTCTTTGAATGCATCCCAGATGTCCACAGTGATCAATAACTTCTTAGCACTTCTTATTGTCACGATTGTAGTGATAATAATCACTTATGTTCTATCTGAAAGTGAAATAAGGCAGTAAGGTAAACTTTTCTTTACTTTTTTATTTAAATACAATATTTTATTATCTGATCATGAATAAAAAAGAAGTTAAATTAAGAATATATGGAATGAGCTGCGATGATTGCGCCATCACAATTGAAAAGAATCTCCTGATGCAGCAGGGGATAATTGATGCAAAGATCTCATTCAAGACGAAGGAAGGAGTAGCGACAATTGATGAGGATGCAATTAAGCCAGATGATGTACTCAAGAACAGCATTTTCTCGCCAACTTCAAAATACAAGGCAATCATAAAGAAGGATTAGACGATGGAATACGATCTCATTATAATTGGATGGGGCGCAGCAGGTTTTTCAGCAGCTATTAAAGCTTCAGAGATTTCTGATGGAGAAATGAAGATTGCACTGATAGGCTTGGGCAAAATGGGCGGTACCTGCGTGAATGTTGGCTGTGTCCCGTCAAAATTCTTAATAGAAAAATCCCTCAGGATCAATGAGACCCTTTATAAACAGGCAGGAAAAACAAGGAAAGAACTATTTTCTGAAGTTATGAATGAATTGAGGGATACTGTTTCAAGCTCAAGAACAGGGAAGTATGAGAAAGTTATAAAAAATTATGAAAATGTTGATCTTTTCTACGGAGAAGCATCCTTTGCAGATAATACAAGCGTAATGGTTAAAAATGAGGAGGGTACCAAAGCAATTAAAGGAACATACATACTTATTTCCACAGGGTCTTCGCCCTCAATTCCCAGTTTTGCAAATAGGGAAAATGTGAGAACCTCGGATAATTTCTGGGATATAAATGAACTTCCTTCTAAATTTGCAATTGTAGGTGGTGGGCCGATAGGACTGGAAATAGGTCAGGCGATGCGCAGATTCGGATCAGATGTAGCAATATTTGAAATTGCTGACGAAATACTTCCTGGATACAGCAAGGAAATACAATCAACTGCAAGAAATATAATGGAAAATGATGGTATAATGCTGCACACTGGCGCAAGGATAGAAAAGATAACACAGGAGGATGGGAAGTGCATACATTATGGAGGTATAAAGGAATGTTTTGATGAAATTCTCGTGGCAGCAGGGCGACATCCAAATACATCATCTCTAAATCTGGAAGCAGCAGGAGTTAAAACAGATGAAAGGGGATACATACTGACAGATAAATTCATGAAGACATCTTCTGAGAATATTTTTTCAGCAGGAGATTGTGTATCAGGGAAATTGAAACTGGAAACACTTTCTGCCAGGGAAGGTGTTATAGCAGTGGAGAATATCTTTGGATACAGCAGTGAAATTGATCTGAACTCAACACCCTGGGCCATCTTTACAATTCCTAACATTGCAGGTGTCGGTATCAATGAAAGAGAGGCAAGTCAGAAGGGTTTAAATTTTGAAAAGAGGGTTATAGATGCATCGAACGCAGTCAGGAACTCCATCTCGGGAAACAAATTTGGATTTGCAAAACTGATAACAGAAAGGGAAAGCAGGAAAATAATCGGGATAGAGGTAATTTCCCCAGAAGCGGCAGATTTCATAGTGGAGGGAGTATATGCAGTAAAATATGGACTGACAGTTGAAGATGTCATAAATGCAACACATATTTTCCCAAGCCACTCTGAAATTATCAAAATAGCAGCACAATCATTCAAGAGGGATTTAAGCAAGATGAGCTGCTGTATGGAATGAATCATTCAGCTCTTATTGCGGTAACTGCTGATTCCAACACCCGCAAGTATCATCGTCCCTCCTATGATTGTATTGTATCCAATGGGTTCTGAAATGATGAAGACGGCGGTGACAGCGGTCACAAAGGGAGTAATGTAAAGCGTGGCTCCCGCGACAGTAGGTTTAACGTATTTTAACCCATCAAACCATAGGATGTACCCCAGAAATGTTGCAGCAATACCCATGAATAATACAGCAACAAGTGAACCTCCCCCAAGATGAACAAGCGTTTGAATCGAGCCAAATCCGGCTGCCGGGAAAAGCATCAGAGTTCCAATTAGCGTTACTATTGCAGTTACATTTAGAGGGTTATGATGCGCAAGAATATTCCTCCCAACAACTGTGTAAATCCCCCAGGCAAGAGCCGCGATCAGGATGAAAATCGCGGACAAAATTTCATTTCCGGTAAGGCTGCTTGGTTGGAGCAACACCAGAAGCCCGGCAGTTGATATCAGAATGCCTGCAATATATTTCCACGAGAATTTATCTTCCTTTGTCGCTATGCTCAGAATCGCGATAAATATCGGTTCCATGGAAACTATGAAGCTCGCGTTACCTGCAGACATTCCATTTTCACCAGATATGAAGAATAGCTGATATGCCAGAATGCCACTTAAAGCCAAAATTATGAGGTAGATGTATTCCTTTCTAGAATAATGATCCCTTATAATCAATAGAACCGGGACAAAGAACAGTGACGCTATAAGGAACCTGAAAAATGCTATATTTACCGGTGTCAGAGATTCAAGGCTGTATTTTAGAACGGTATAGGTCAAGCCCCATATTATAGATACACCAATTAATTCAATGTAGCCACGGCCAGTTCTATTCAATAGTTCCACATATTCCATAGTGATATAATGGTATCGGTATATTTTTTATACATTCTTGATATAATCCAGCATGATTGATCTCGCAATATTCCTTGCTGCA
>CAZIOW010000019.1:1332-4814 GCA_964541025.1 uncultured Thermoplasmatales archaeon | reverse complement strand
TTTAGAGATATCAGAGGCGGCGGCGGTAGCACTTGCACTTTATGCTGAGGGTGGTTCCAAAGCTTTTCTTTATGTCTCTCTAGGAATAGCTGTCGTACTCATAATCACATTCATAGTAGGTAAGGAGATAGCATTATTACCAATTCTGCTCATTAGGCTTGTCGCAGGATTCCTCTTACTCTATTTTGGTCTGCGACTTGCCAGAAGTGCCAGAAGAGCTGTTGTAAGGAGCAGGAAGAAGGGAGGAAGTGAGGAGGAAAAGATGGAAAAGGGACTGTTCTACACTGGCTTTTCTGTCGGAGCAGTTGAGGCATTTGAGGCAGCTATCGTGATAGTTGCCCTAATACCTATAGATTACAACTCAACATTCCTTGGCCTTGTCACCGGATTGGTCATAGTTGTCATAGGGACAGCGCTGCTAAAATCCCAGGTTAGAAAGATAAAACAGGCAAATATGAAGGTTGCTGTTTCCGGTCTGCTTCTTTCATTTTCATCATTCTGGTTTGCTGAGGCCTTTTACAATATAAGCGACCTGATACTTGTCCCATTATTTGTCATATTCTTTGTGGCAGTATACCTCTTTGCACACAGGAAATAATTTTTTTATTCCCTTCTATTTTTTAACAGGGAAGTGTACACTCCTATCAAACTTATAATTCCTGAAACCAGCATTATGATTCTAAAGGCAGATTGAAAATCATTCCCGAGTGATACATTTGGGACAGATTCTGCCCCGGTAAAGATTCCAAGAATTACTCTTCTTGAAATGCTTGTGGAAAGTATAGTCCCTGCAAGTGCAACACTTATCAACTGTCCTGTGAACCTCATGGTTCCAAGGGTCCCAGAAGCAACGCCGTATTGCCTGCCACTGACAGAACTCATAACCGAATTTGTATTCGCTGCGGAGAACAGGCCAAATCCTATTCCTATCACTGATAATGGAAGAATTATTCCAAAGATTGACTGAATTCTCACAATATATAAATAAAGAAAGCTCAGGCCTATCAGGCCCATACCAATGGCAGCTATCTCTCTTGAACCATATCTATCCGAGAGTATACCGCTCACAGGCGAAAAAATTACCATGAATACTGGCTCTGATATAAGGAGGATACCAGCGAACCCAGCTGAAAAGTGATCAATGACCTGTAGATATATTGAAAAAACAAAAACAATTGAAAACGTACTGACGTAATTGAACAGGGCTGTGACATTTGAAGCAAGGAATGTTCTGTTATGCATAAAAAGTGTGAAATCCATTAGCGGATTGGCTACGGATTTTTCTCTGTAAAGGAATAGAAGGAAAAACATGATTGTTATTGCTATGATGAAAACGGCAGAAGACCAGCCGTAAATTTCCCCTATGGTGAGAAAGATCACTATTGAAAAGATGAATGCAGTGAAAAGCAACCCTCCTGCTATATCGAGTTTTTCATCCTTTCTTTTAATATCAAGTCCTCTCAATGTAAACAATGAAATCATTAATCCTGTAAGGGAAATAGGCACTGTGAAATAAAGAATGGATCTCCATCCTGCTGCCATGATTAGAATACCGCTAAGAACAGGTGCCAGGGTAAGGCCAAGATATATTGACATTGCATTTATGCCCAATGCCTTTCCTCTTCCTCTATCCTCAAAGACTTGAGAAATTATTGCCGTTGAGTTAGTTCCAAGTATAGCAGCTCCCGTCCCTGCAATGAACAGGGATGCAGAGAGCAGAATTACATTGAGCGAAAGGGAAGCCAGAATTGTTCCCAGTAAGAAAAATATGTATCCGTATCTGTATATCCTTACCCTTCCAAAGGAGTCTGAGAGTCTCCCCATAAGAAGAATCATTGACGCAAGGGCTATTATAAAGCTCTGAGGGACCCATATTATCTGATAAAAATTTGCTTTCAGTGCATAACCAACCTCTGGAACAGCGAAACTAAGTGCGCTGGATGTGAAAGGGGCTAAAAATGCTCCCAAGCTTGTAGTCAGGAGGACCAGGAACTTGTTTACTCTGGGCAACTTGAGAATATGAAAAACAATAATAAGAAATTTATGGGCTGATCAGGAAATATTATCATTTTTATGAGTTCTTTAAATTAAATTTTAATTAGCTAGGATTCATTTAAGAAAAAAAGAAACTTGGAATCAAGGACACTACCAAGCCAAATCTGGAAAATTTATTCATTATGTTAATTGAGGCTGGATAGATCCAACCAGCTGCCAATCCCATAAATATACTTGCAATGTACTCTTGAAATATAGATCTAGAAAAAGCAGAAAGTAGAGATGCTGCGGAAAGCCCGAGTAATGCAAGAAATATTATAATGCCACCTGAGTACTTATCAGAAAGTAATCCTGCGGGAATCTGAACTGCCACATAGCCCGCAAAGAATATTGCGAAAACCAGACCCTCCTCCCGGACAGCAGGCCGGAAGGGCATATAAACTGAAAGAATACCCCATGATAATCTAGAGTAATAACTGAGGAAAAACGATGTGCTAGCAACAAATAAAGGGTATAATTTCTTCAACAGGCGAAATAAAGTACAAACTAAAAAATATTCAGATAATTTTCCTACTCTTCATAGAAGCAAGAAGGATTTGAGCATCTGAAAACCTTAATTTCACCCTTTTCATTGTAAATTGGCTCCATCGTTCCTATTCCACATTTCGGGCACAGATGAACATATTCCTTAGTCCTGTGAGAAAAGAGTACATCAACTATGCTCTCCTTTGATAAATATCTTGAAAGATCAGTGAGGGTGATAATTCCAACAACCTTTCCAGAGTCATCCACGACTGCACATCTTTCTAGTCCATTATTACTCAAATATGTTGCTGCATCCTTTACATCTGCATCCTTTCTGATTCGGGGCATTGGTTCTCTCATCACAAACTTGACTGGAACCTCATCAGGTTTTTTGTTTCTGGGAATAAATCTCTTTATTATACTTCTTTCACTAAGCAGGCCAATATCCTTCCCGTCCTTATCCTTAACTACGAGGCCATAAATTTTATTTTCATTCATAATTTTTACAGCATTAAATATAGACTCATCCTCATCTATACTCTTGTAATTTCTGTTCATTATTTTTTCTATTTTCATAAGCTTGTAAATACATTTTTAAATATATATTTTGTTCATACTATTAAATTTATGTTTGAAATACAAAGGTGGGAATGACTGTCATAAATACGAAATGTACATAGAATTGAATAGTTATTGGCAAGATTTAAATTAAAGATCCTCAAATTATAATATATTTTACTGCAAATTCTGAAAATTAATCTATGGGTAGTATTATTACTACTAGTAGGAAAATTATTTATTTTAAATTCCATTATCTCAATCATGGTAGGTTACAGCGCCCAGAAGATAAGTATTTCCTTGGATGAGGACATCCTAAAGCTTATTGATGCTGAAAGAGGTGACATCCCAAGAAGTAAATTCATTGAAAATGTAATTAAGAGGGCGGGTTCTTTCTTTGAAGC
>CAZIOW010000019.1:0-1322 GCA_964541025.1 uncultured Thermoplasmatales archaeon | reverse complement strand
TTTCAGATGAATTCAAGGAGGTCTCAATCGAAGAGCAGATTTCTGCGCATACATCGCAGCCTATTGGAAAGCCATTGCATAAACATGAAGGTTATTTGGCATTAACTGATACTACAGTTCGATTCTACGATAAGAACATTGTGTTAATGTTCACAATTGATAGAAGCTCTATTAGGGATCTTTCAGTTACATACGATGAAGTTTTCAAAAGATTTGAGGATTCCAGAGGTTTTATCCCGCCTCTTAAAATTTCGACTGAAGCAAGAACACTTTATGTTTTTACCAAACCTTTGGGGAAAAGGAGACTTCTGGAAAATAAAATTTTTAAGGGAGCGAACAAATATATAGAATCCTGGTACAGGGGTTTTTCAGATGACTAACGCCATTCTACCTTGAATAAGAGGTTTTTGCTATTATTTGTACAAATCTATAGACATTATCACGTAAATCATTTTTATTACGAGAAAATGTAGGATATGGACATTGCAATCCAAAATTTCATCACAGCATTGTAAAGTGAAAGATTGCAGAGCAAGATTCAAATATAGAATACTAACTTCTTTTCAGGACATGAGATGGGGTTGCGTGTTAATTTTTAGTCGTGATGATTCTCCGACTTTTTATCTAACAAAATTTTATGATATTTACAAGCATAATAGGTTACGCTACAATAATAAGAAAAAATTCGTGAAGGTCTTGCCCTATGACTAAGCGATATTTTGTGAGAATTGCAGAAGCAAAGATAGAAGCAGCATTAACGCCTGATAAATGGAAAATCAGAGATAATGCATTTTTGCTGTTATGGATATGTTGAACAGGATATCCGTAGATTCCATCATTCGCATCTATTATAGTCCTCTTCCAGAAGCATCAAATACTTTTGATACAATAAGCAAAATCTATTGATTTGCCAAGGTGGAGCGAAATCGTCTTAGAGAGTTTTAAAGATATTTTACTTACGTTGATAATGATACCTTTATCCAGTATGCTGAACAATATCTTTCTGGATACGGCGGTAGAAACTTGGAAAGATACCATGATGTCAGCGAAAGAATAGTCAGTTGTGCGAGAGGAATAAAGGAAGAATCCAAAGGAAAATCAGCAACGGTTGTTTCACATGTTATGGTGATGACAGTACTGTATAGGTATCTTTTAGGTAATTCATTTGACCTTAAAAGGCTGGAAAACACTGAAGTGTACTTTTTATCTCAATTTGAGATAAAACACGAGATAAATTAAGATACAGTTCCAGCCATTTCACCTCCTTTTCTTCTGTTCATGTTTCTCTCCTTCCTTTTCATTCTTCCAGTCCTTATTTTCTC
>CAZIOW010000018.1:0-33191 GCA_964541025.1 uncultured Thermoplasmatales archaeon | reverse complement strand
TAGCTCAGCTGGGAGAGCGCAAGACTGAAGATCTTGAGGTCGCCGGTTCGATCCCGGCTCGCGGCATTACTTTTGAATATTGTTATTCTTACAAATGGATCATTCACGGAAAACTTCTACCGACAAATCCTCCACAAGATTGACATCATTATTATTTATCTCTGATAGTAGTCCTTCAAGATCATCTGCTCCAGTTAAGGCATATTTTATTGTGTTCACAGACATTCTGTACGAACCTGGGCAAAGGAATCCTTCTTTGACCGCCAGTGCATCAGGCTTGATTTTAAGTATAACACTCATTGCTATCTCCTTGCCTCCGTGTGGTTTCTGGAACCCCGGATTATCATATTCTAATATCTTCTTCTCGTCGGTATCTATCAAATCAATTTTTTCTCCCATATCCAGAGGGGTAAGTTTGTTATCCCCATCTAAAACTACTATCAATTTCATAATGGAAACTCAAAAATGCAGATAAAAGGAATATGTGATCAGTAAAGCGAAAAGATGCAATAGAGATTTATCTGTCAACTGATTCAGTATTCAATGAGAGTACTGCTCGGTGGTACATTCAGCATTCTACATAAGGCTCACAGGGAGATGATAATGAGAGGGGCAAAAATGGGAGAACTCTTTATCGGTGTGACATCTGATAAATATGAATTCAATAAACAGTATAAAGTTCCCCCCTTCGAGGTAAGGGAGGAGAAACTATTAACATTTTTGAGTGAGAATAATATCAAGGCAAAGGTATCACCGCTTGATGATCCATATGGAAAGACTCTAGACCCTTATTTTGATGGTATAGTTGTAAGCAATGAGACAGTTAACTTTGTCAGATCCATAAATTTCAAAAGGAAATCTCTTGGAATAAAGCCCCTGATAATTGAGAACATAGGAACTGTTTTGGCGGAGGATCTGATGCCTATAAAATCGGAGAGAATTATAAAGGGTCAAATAGATGAAAATGGGAAGAGGTTGAAGGAAGTTGTCATAGGAATTGCATCAGAAAATCCTGAGAAAATAAGAGGAATTGAAAAATTTGCCAAGGATATTTTCACTAATTTCAAAATTGAAAAATTTACCATTGATACAGAAGTAGATCAGCCATTTGAACAGGAAATTTTTATTTCAGCAGAGAAAAGAATCAGGGGAATTCCAGATAGTGTGGATTATGCAGTTGGGGTGGAAGCAGGAATATTGAAAATCGGTGGCGGTTATTATGATATTCATTACACGCTCATAAGGGACGCAATGGGAAATAAAATTTCTGGTATATCGTCCGGACTTCCCATAATAGAAGAGATAGTTCATTTTTTAAAAATGGGCGGAAATCTTGAAGAGGTTACAGATTCTCTCATAGGTATTCATAACTCCGGCAAAAACAGGGGTGCAATATATCACTTCTCCGGAGGGAAGAAGGAGAGGTGGGAATTGGTATATGAATCAATAATATCTGCTTTTAATATGAGGTTGTCAGAGAGAATTCCTATAAAATATTAGATGACTGAGGGAACGACATCTTTGGAATTGTATTCTTTAATTCTTCCGTCTCTGTATACAACGAGTGTCTGGTTCTCAATCTCATACCATTTACCATCCATCACTTCTGTGGAAACAGTGAACCTATCTTCATCCAATTTATAGAAGAGGGAATAATAACCCTTATTCTCCCTTGCTTCCCTGTAGGCAGCGGCATAATTTCCGTCAGTGATAATGAAATTTATACTGGTGAAATCCATCTTTCTAATGTTTTCAATAGCCGCAGGAAAACTCTTTAAAATTTTTTTAAAATAGAAGTAGCTATCACTCCTATTCTTATCGCCCATTTCCCTTATAGTACCATTATGTGCAAAACTTATCATTCCACTAACAAAGGGTTGAGTGTTATTAATGGTCTTGCTGGAGGAACTAATTTTTCTAGCATGAGCCAGTATGGTTGATCCAAAGAGGCCTCTCTCTGTTCTGATATCCTCGATACTCTTTTTAACAGTCACTTCACCTTTGTTGTAAATGGCATAACCAAATCCATCATTATGAGGGGCATTATAACCATTTCTTGCCATTTCATTGAGGAAATCTAGATAAGGAGTTAAATCAGTGGATTTTCCAATTGAAAGTATCATTCTGCACATATTTTTATATTAAATACACATTTAAAAGTATTACGAAGGAACAAGTTATTAATCATATTATGATAAAGGATCAATGAACAATATTGATCTCCAATTCGCTGGAGAGATTAGGGAAATCAGGAATAGGATGAAGAGGAGCGAGAGACGGGATTATGTAACCACATATACAGAGAGAGAATTTCTTAATGGGCAGACAAGAGAGGAAAGGGTCCTAATTCTCAGGACTAGAGGCTGTAGTTGGAGCTACCATTCAGGCTGCTCAATGTGCGGATTCTGGGAAGACACAAACCCGGAAATAAGTGCAATGGATATAATGAAACAGATTGATGATTTTTTGAAAGAGTATGATAAGGGAGAAGTGCTCAAATTATTCACATCAGGTTCATTTTTTGACCCACTCGAGCTGAGTGAGGAAATACAGATACCAATAATAGAGAAATTACTACAACATTATGATTTACTGATACTTGAGAGCAGGCCAGAATACATAATTGGCAGAGCAGATAAACTGAAGCAATTTGCCGGGAGGCTTCAGGTTGCAATTGGAATGGAATCCACTAATCCTGACGTGCTTAAATATCTCATAAACAAAAATTACACTTTTGAGGATTTTAAAAAGGCTTCTGAGGAACTCCATAAAAATGGGATATCTGTAAGGGCTTATCTCCTGATGAAACCACCATTCATGAAGGAGCAGGAAGCAATAGAAGATACAATTAAATCTGCCAGAGATGTTTCATTATTTTCAGATTTCATATCCATAAATCCAATGAACATACAGAAGGGTACATTGGTCGAATCTCTGTATAGGGAAGGAAATTACAGGCCCCCATGGTTGTGGAGCGTGGTTCAGGTCCTTTTATCATTAAGGGATTTGAATGTGCCAGTTGTCTCCCTCATCACTGGCTCGGGCAAAAAAAGAGGGCCGCATAATGGGCACTCATGCGATAGACTATTTTCAGAATCAATCAGGAAATACAGTGAAACTCTTGATTACAAATATCTGGAAAATCTAAGTTGTGAATGCAAGGAAATATGGGAATCTTTCAAGGTCGGTGAGAGTCTAGTTCCAACACAGGTAAACGAGGCAGTTTACGATGATTTCTGAAGCTGTTGATTTAATTAACAATTCTAAAAAGCTCGTCATATATTCACATCATGATTCTGATGGTATAGCATCAGCAGGAATTGCACTTTTTGTCTCAAAGCGGCTAGGACTGAATTATGAAATCAGAATCAGGAACCAGCTTTCAGCAGATGATATCAATGGCAAGAGCGGGGAAATTTACTGGTTCAACGATATGGGCTCATCCAAAGTCAATGAGATGAAGAATATTAAGGGTATTATTACAGACCATCACAATCCAGCGATCATGGACAATTTGATACAGATCAATGGAAACGAAATATACCAGTTCAACCCTCATCTTGAAGGTCTGGACGGAAGCATATCACAGTCTGGTTCAACGACAACTTTCCTATTTTCAATGAATGTGATTCAAGAGGCTGTTGCAGTATCACATCTTTCGGTTATAGGTTCAGTTGGAGACCTTCATGACAAAAAATTCGGGAAGCTTGTTGAAACTGACAGGGAAGTAATGAATCTTGCGAAAGAAGTAGGTCTGATTGAACCAAAAAATGATCTAAGGTATTTTGGCAGAAGTTCAAAACCTATTTCTTATATGCTAAGATTTGGAAATGACCCAAAGATAAACTCCCTATATGATAAGCCTGAAGCAGTATACAACCTGCTTGAAAGAATGGGAATACCCAGGAAAATCGCAAACACCACTAGATGGATAGATGTTCCAGAGGAAAAGAGAAAAATCATCATAGATGAGCTTCTATATTTACTTGAAAGGGAGGGGGGAGATAAAAACAGGCTTATAGGAGAAGTATACGAACTGAAAACTGAGCCAGCTTCCTCAGTGCTAAAAGATGCGAGAGATTTTTCATCCATCATAAATGCCACATCACGCAAGGGTAAACCAGAGGTGGGGGTCAAACTTTGTTTATTCGAGAGGGGTTCTGTATTAGAGGAAGCCATGAGATTGTACTCTGACCACACGGAGACACTCAGGAAGGCTTCAAGATTTTTAGATGAAATGCAGGAAAGGGTTATGGGAATAATCCACTACTATGATTTCGGTTCCAATCTTGAAAACAATATAACCGGGACAATAGCAACAAGAATTATCACACATAAGAAAATTCCAAAGGAATCTGTAGTCATTGTTATGGCGGATATTGAGGGTAGCAAGAAAATCTCCGGAAGAATTTCCCTCGATCTATCTGAAAAACTTGACCTATCTTTAATATTCAGGGATGCGGCAGAGCTGGTGGGAGGATCTGGAGGAGGTCATAGGAACGCAGCAGGTGCCATGATACCCAATGGAAAAGAATATGATTTTATTAAAAATGTAAATAAAATAATAGAGGGTATTATCAAGCCCTCACAATAGTCTGTGCCTGCTCTCTCAGAAACTGTTGAAGATAATAGAAAGAGCCAGTTCCTTTTCCAGTAGTGCCGCTCATTTTCCATCCAACGAATGGTTGTGATCCAACCATTGCGCCGGTAGACCCTCCCCTTCTTCTGTTTGCATATATCACACCTACGTCTATATTCTCAAAGTAGTAGTCTATCTCATTCCTATCCTCAGTGAAAATTCCTCCTGTAAGTCCATAATCCATTGAGTTAACAAATTTCACAGAATCTTCAAGTGACTTCATCGGTTTTATTGCTAGTATTGGTAGGAAAAGCTCCACTTTTTCAATATTAGGATCTTCGACATTGTCAAGAATCGTATTTTCTACGTAAAAACCTTCCATCCCCTTCACATTTCCTCCGAGCAATATTTTTTCCTTTTTTACCGTACTCATGATATTGATGAATTTATCATATGCTTCCTTGTTAATCACTGGGCCGGTAAAGGTATCCTTTTTCCGTGGATCATCAACGGATAGCTTCTTTGAGAAGGCCACAAGCTTTTGCTTGAACTCATCATATATCTTCTCATCTATAAGAGCAAGGCTGCAAGCTGAACATTTCTGCCCAGAGTAACCAAATGCAGATCTGGCAACGCCCTCAACAGCTTTGTCAATATCACATTTTGATGTAACAATTATAGTATCCTTACCGCCCATTTCCGTTACCATTACCTTTGGTCTCTTCTCCTGAGCTTCCCTGAATATTTTCATACCTATCTCTCTGCTTCCTGTGAACACGACCCCTTCAACATAATCATTTGTGTAAAGTGTCCTTCCGACTCTCCCACCAGAACCAGATAAATAGATAAGATTTTCCTTAGGAACTCCGGCCTCATGCATCAACTCGACGAACTTATAGGAGGAGAGTGGTATATCTGAAGATGGTTTCAGTATCACACTGTTTCCTACTATCAGTGGGCCACTTGTCATTCCAACCGTTATGGAAAAGAAGTTGAATGGAGCCACAACAAGGAAAAGTCCATGTGGTTTCATGACGCTTTTTGAATCTTCACCGTAATAGGCGGTTCCTGTGAATTTGACAAATCCTTCATTCTCTATCAACTGCAGGGCATAGTACCTCATAAAATCAATTGCCTCATCAACATCCCCCATTGCCTCATATCTGTTCTTTCCATTTTCATAGCTGAGAATTGCTGAAAATTCAAACTTCCTCTGTGAAAGAATATCTGCAGCCTTTAGGAATATTCTTGCCCTCTCAACATAGCCAATGTTGAACCATTTTTTATAGTTATCATATGCAATTTTTGCAGCTTTCTCTGATGTCTCCTTGGAAGACATCTGGAATGTTCCTACTCTTGTTTTACCATCAAGGGGAGATACGTGCTCCAGTTTATCTTTTTCATAAATCTTTTCAACGACTAAGTTAGGGTATTCCATTTCAAAATATTTTATTACAGATTTCAAGGCTTCTTCATATTTCTTGTGGAATTCAGTTTCCTGATGTTTTTCTACCATTTTAATATAGGTGTTTTCATTATCAAACGGCATATACCTGTATTAAAAAAAAGTTAATAATTTTATCACTCTTTTTGACAATTTTAGTCTAATATAAAACAAAAAAAATTTTTTAAAAAAAAGGAATAGAAAAAAATTTAAATTCTTTAAAGGCGTATTTAAAAGAATGCAACTTCAAGTGAGTCCAGAAAATGCGAACCTTCCATTGGAAAATGTTCTGATAGTTAAATTCACTGTTGGATTTCCTGTCGTATTGAATGCCCCAAGAGTAAGGGACTATTTGAGAAAGGTAGAAAGTTATGTAATCATGCTTTCAAAAGTAGGCGAACACTGGCATACCTACAATAATGCTTTCACATCCTATGGAAGAGAAGTTGCTTCGGAATTTGCAAAAAATATTCAGAGAGCTTATAATAATGCAAATCTGGATGCAGAGGTCGTGATGAACAATGATATTATAGATTCTAAGATGCCCACATTACTTGAGGAATATCTGGATAAATTGATGGAACAGGAAGGAATAATCCTTGAACAGGCAGTAATAAGAGAACTTGACTCCGCATATCTTATTTTTTATTTCACGAACAGCAATTATGAGTTTATGAGCAAAAATATCCTTCAATTACTTTTTGCTATTAATGGAATGGGTGAAATAATTTATTTTGGGCCTCTGAACTATAGGAGTAAAATACCGTTTCTTTATAATTTTCTTGCAGCAAGAGGGTTGAATTTATCAAATTTTAGAGTCATGAAGACAGTGTGGGAATTCAAGGGAAATGAAATAGAAGAAAAGGTAGAGGGGCTTTTCTCTAACAAAGGAATATTCTTCCCAAAATTTTTCGGCAAGGAAAAAGTAAGTCTGTATCTTATACAAGATGAAAATGAAGAAATAAAGAAGGGAAATTGTAAGAGGATAGAAGAAGGCAACGGAATAAAGGTATATGAATGCAAAGAGAATAGTGATTGGTTTGAAGATTTTTACAATAATATTATATCAAAGAGGACTGGACCAGTTACAATGTGGTGGAGCAGTGACGGGGTAAAAACTCTGGAAAATAATTATGTCATTTACGATAAATCATCAATGAATTTTCTCCTTGGTCTAAAGGAACTGTTTGACATGGAAAAGCGGAGGGACCACAGAAATATTATGATATCAAGCAAGATACTCAACGACATAGAGTAAAGTTAATGGATGAATTTATCATAAAGCACTACAGCCTTCATTCATAAGAAGGTTAAGGTGTTGAGGAAGAGTATAGTTCACATCTTCTGGAAATGAGGATTTCGTATCCTTCAAATATTTATTCAAGAATAGAATAGGGTGAAGGTAGAATTGAAGAAGGGAATCCTAAAAATCGAAGGTTTGGGAGAATTTGAGGGTGAAATTTTTGGTAAGGAAATTGAAGTATCAGGTGAAATTGTTTTTACTACATCTCCGTCAGGATATTTAAAATCAATAACTGATCCAAGTTATCGAGGTCAAATTCTGGTCTTTTCTTTTCCATACATCGGCACTTATGGGCTTGAGGAAGAGGGGGAGAGCTCAGATGTACAGGTGAGAGGTGTTGTAGTAAATAACATACCTTCAGTATTCAAAGAACGGTTTTCAAAATTCTTAGATGAAAATGGTGTTCCAGGAATAATACTTGATGACACCAGAAAAATTGTTGATTTTATAAGGAAGAATGGAAACAAGATTGGGACGATAGGTAATGCTGTAATGGATAATCCCTATGAAAAAAATCTTGTCAATGAAATTCGAATCAACAAGGCTCATATAAAAAATGAATCTGCACAGAAAATTTTACTAGTCGATCTGGGTCTAAAAGGAAACATATTAAAATTCCTAAGTGAATTTGATGTGACAGTTATATCATATTCTGAATTTTCTTCTAATAAGACAGAAGATTATGATGGAATTGTACTGTCAAATGGACCAGGTGATCCATCACATCCGGATTTCATCGGATTCAGGAATGAGATAAAGAAATCGATGGGCAATATTCCAATTCTGGGAATTTGCCTTGGGCATCAAATAATAGGCCTTGCATCCGGAATGAAGACGGAAAAGATGAAATTTGGTCATAGGAGCATAAATCATCCCGTAAAGGATTTATTAACCAAAAAGATCGGAATCACCACACACAATCATGGCTTTACCGTATTGTTTGAAGATGGTCATGACCTTAAGATGAGATATATATCTCTCAATGATGGATCAAATGAAGGAATGCAGGGTGAAAATCTTCTGACCACACAATTTCATCCCGAGGGGGGTCCTGGTCCCAGAGATGAACTAGCTGTATTTGATGAATTCAGGAGGATGGTAAACAATGCCACAAAGCATTAACAAAATACTCCTGATAGGATCCGGACCTATAGTTATAGGGCAATCGGCGGAATTCGATTATTCTGGAAATCAGGCCATAAAGGCTTTAATTTCGGAAGGAAAGGAAGTCTTGGTTGTCAATTCAAATCCAGCAACAATTCAGACAGATATGCGGGAAGGGGTAAAACCATTCATGATTCCCTTGCGAAAAGAAAATATTCTGAAAATCATAGATGAGGAGAAACCAGATTCAATATTGGGGGCGTTTGGGGGTCAAACCGGGCTAAATCTTTTAATGGAACTCTGGAAATCTGGAATTTTAAAGAAATATGGAATTAATGTTTTGGGTACACCTGTCAGCGCAATAGAAATAAGTGAAGACAGGCTTCTTTTCAAGAAAAAAATGGAGGAAATAGGAGAACCAGTTCTTGAATCGTATTATTGTACTGATATAAATGACATCGTAAAATATGCAAAGCAGATAGGTTTTCCTGTAGTAGTTAGGCCATCTTTCACACTTGGGGGGACAGGAGGTGGGATAGCAAATGACATCGATGAACTAAGATCTATAGCTGAAAGGGGCCTTAACTTATCGCAAGTGGGTGGGGTGCTCATTGAGAAATCTGTTATAGGATGGACAGAGCTGGAAGTAGAGGTGGTTAGGGACAGTAGTGGAAATAAAATAGCTGTTTGCACAATGGAAAATGTAGATCCGATGGGTGTTCATACTGGTGACAGCATAGTAGTAACCCCATTTTTAACTCTAAATGATGAAAACTACCAGAAAATAAGAGCAGCGGCATTGAGAATTGCAGAGGGAATAGGAGTAGTGGGTGCCTGCAATGTCCAGTTTGCATTTGACAGCAGTTCTGGAGAATATTATGTAATTGAAGTCAACCCAAGGCTTTCAAGATCTTCAGCTCTCGCATCTAAAGCTACAGGCTATCCCATTGCAAGAGTAGCTGCATTAATAGCATTAGGAAGATCGTTGGAAAACATAGAGAACAGGGTAACTGGAGAAAAGAATTCGGCAAGGGAACCAGCTATTGATTATGTGGTTGCAAAATTTCCAATATGGCCAACAGAGAAATTCTTCGATGCAGACTTCTCCCTGGGAACTCAGATGAAGAGCACAGGAGAAGTTATGAGCATAGGAAAATCCCTGAATGAAGCTTTCAGAAAGGCCTTAAGATCCACAGGAATTTTAAGAAGGAAAGCAGAATTCAACGAAAAATTGTTATCAGTACCCAATCCAGACAGAGTAATTCAGATTTATATGGCTTCAAAGAGAGGGTACTCTAATGAAAGAATATCAAAATTATCTGGATGGAATGCACTGTTTGTTGATGAAGTCATAAGAGCATTTGAGCTCGAGGAAAAAGGGGAGGGATTTTCAATTGTGGATACATGTGCAGGAGAATTTGAGGTAAGGACGCCTTACTATTACAGCAGCAAAAGTGGAAGTAAAATAAATGCTGACGTGCTCTTAATAGGAAGCGGTCCCATCACTATCGGGCAGGGGATAGAATTTGATTACAGCTGTGTTCATGCTTCAAAGGTAATTAGAAGAATGGGGAAAAGGGTAGCTATTCTGAATGATAATCCGGAAACTGTTTCTACTGATTTCGACGAAAGTGACATCCTGATATTTGATCCAGTTGATTATGATAGTGTTGCTTCCATAATAGACAATTCAAACATTAAAACAATACTCCCATGGTTCGGGGGGCAAAGACCCATAAATATTCTCAGGAAATTAAAAGAAAATTATGGGGACAGGATTGAAATACCTGGCACATCGGTTGAGGTTGTTGACACACTTGAAGATAGGGAAAAATTTGCCAGACTTATGAACGAGATGAATATACCATACCCGCAATTTGCTTTCATTAAGAAGGAAAATATAGAAAGATCAATAGAGGATATAGGCTTCCCTGTTATTGTTAGGCCTTCGTATACAATTTCGGGAGCTCATATGGGTATCCTCAGGAACATAAATGAACTGAATGATTTTATCTCATATCAGGGGAAATACATTGAAAGTTTCCTGGTTGAAAAGTACCTTGACAACTCAATAGAGGCAGAAATAGATGGGGTATCTGATGGTGACTCGGTGCTTATCCCTGGAATAATAGAGCATATTGAAGAGGCGGGAATACATTCAGGAGATTCTACCAGCATATTCCCAAGCATAAACATTCCTAGGCACGTTCAGGAGACAATGAAAGAATACACTGTTAATATTTGCCGGAAATTGAAAATAATAGGTCCATTAAATATTCAGTTTGCTGTAAAAAATGATATTGTTTATATAATAGAGATAAACCCGAGATCGTCGAGAACGTTCCCATTTGTTTCAAAAATATCAGGAATAAATCTTGCAGAAATAGCAGCTGGGGTTGTAATGGGAAGTAAAATAGGGAAATTGAATGTTAACATTTCGAAATATGGCATAAAATTCCCGATTTTCCCTTTTGAAAAACTGACGGAAGCCGATGTCGTATTAGGCCCGGAAATGAAGAGCACAGGAGAGGTGATAGGGATGGGCGAAAATATTCAAGAGGCGATGATAAGCGGATACAAGGCGGCAGGATTTGATATCAATAAAGAAGGGGTAATAGTTTCAATTCCCAAAAATAGAAGAAATGAATTTCTCGGCATAATAAAAATGATCTATGACTCTGGAAAAACAATATACAGTACAGAAGGAACACACAATTATCTGAAGGATTACGGAATCCCATCTATCAAAATAAAAAAGATATATGAGGGGAGCCCTAACGGACTGGATATTATCAGGCGCGGGAATTTAAGTGGGATAATTAATATTCTGGGCGAGAACTACAGGTCAGAATCAGACGGCAAGACTCTCAGAAGAGCATGTTATGAAAGAAGGATACTTTACATGAGTGTGAGGTCACAGGCAAAGGCATTTGCTGAAGTGTTAACCTATGAAACAAAAGAAGAAAAACTCAATAACCAATAGATATAAGAAATCAGATAAGGGCATCTAATATGAACTTATAATCAACGCTTTTCTTCACAGAATCTGCAAAATTCTGAATTTCAAAATCGCGGTCAACGATTCTCATACTTATCGGATCCAATCCTTTATTTTTTCTTATAGTATTAATCAATTTCTCAGTGAAAATTAAATTATCAAATATGCCGTGGATATAGGTTCCGAATATTCTTTCTCCATATGATCCGTCAGTTATGTGAGACGGTTTTCCATCCGCTTCCCAAATGGAAGAAAAATGTCTCCTACTGAAACTTACCCCCCTATGAATTTCGTATCCTTCAACAATCATCCCCTTAAAAACAGGATGTAAAATTTTAGCCCTGCTGATCCTCGTAATCTTCTCCCCTTTAATAACAGTTCTGGAATCTAGAAGGTTTAATCCTTCCACCTTACCAGAACCGGTTTCGTCTATATCATTAATATATTTTCCCATCATCTGGAAACCACCACATACGCCAGCGATCCAAACATCATTCTTCAATTGACTTATTTTATCCTTGAAACCTTCTCTTTCTATGAAATGCAGGTCCTCTACAGTTATTTTTGACCCAGGTATAATTATTAAATCAGTATTATCAAGCTCCTCAGGCTTTGAGGCATAAATTAGTCCTATTGTCTTTTCCATTTTCAGAACTTCATAATCTGTTTCATTTGACATATATGGTGTTCTTATAATTCCAATATTGATCTCGCTTCTTCTTGAATCATTATAAAAAATTGAATCTTCCTCTGGGATATTGTTGGGGATGAAAGGGATTGTACCTATCACGGGAACTCCGAATCTTTTCTCTATAAATTCGTAACCTTCACGTAGGAGGGACGCATCTCCTCTGAATTTATTTACTATAATACCTATGAGATTCTCAAAGTTAGAGAGTTCAATGGTCCCAACTATACTAGCAAAAACTCCTCCTCTCTCAATGTCTGCAACCAAAATATTTCTCGCATCTACAAGCCTTGAGAATTTTGTGTTTGCAATATCATTTTTAATGTTAATCTCTGCGGGCGACCCGGCTCCTTCAATTATTATGAGTTCATATTCATTCTGAAGTTTTTTAAAAGATTCCAAGGCTTTATTGAGAAAAATATCATTATTGTTGGTATAGTATCTTCCAGCATCATAAGTCCCATAATATTTTCCCTGGATAACCACATGCGTTTTTCCGCCTTCTGGTTTAAGAAGTATGGGGTTCATATCTACGGTAGGTTGCACTCTTGCTGCCCTTGCCTGAATTATCTGTGCATAGGCCATTTCCCCGCCTTTGCCAACTCCGGCATTAAGTGACATATTCTGGACCTTAAATGGAGCAACCTTTATTCCCATATCATTGAAAATCCTGCAAAGGGCAGCAACAATCAACGACTTTCCGGCACCAGAAGATGTGCCCATAACCATTAATGGTTTGAATTTCCTAGAAGCTGATACCATCTGGCTGTTGCACCTCCATCTCTTCAAGGCCTTCCAATAGTTTTTCATTTTCATTCCTTTTCTTGATTGAAAATCTTATTGAATCAGGAAATCCAAATGAAGTACAATCCCTCACAAGTATTCCCTTCTTAACCAGTTCTCGCTTAGCCTTGATGCCATTTCCAACTTTTGCAAGGAAAAAATTAGCATTAGTTTTCAGTCCTGTTTTTTTCATTATTCTCTCCCTTTCATTGAATATTCTTTCAATAGATTTATCGAGAAAGCCATTGTCCAGAATTATGCCATCAATCAATGAGCATCCTAGCGAGCCTATACCCCAGGGCATTCTTGTATTTTTAATTGAGATAGCAATTTTTTCACTGGATATAGAATAACCTGTCCTTACACCCGAGATATTGTATGATTTGCTGAAGCTTCTCATAATCACGGTGTTATCATTCAACTCAAATCTCTTAGCTCTGGGCCCTACAAAATCAATAAAGGCCTCATCTATCAGAACGAAGAAATTTCTGCGAACTGAATTATCTATCAGATCCCCTATGAAATCATAATATTTTCCAGTCGGATTATTGGGGTTATTTATGACAAGAACTTCATCTTTTTCAAGATTTAAATCATCAACTGTTAAGTCCTTTGCAATAATATTCCTGTATTTTACCCCTATAATGTTAGCGACCCTTTCATATTCGCTGTAAGTAAACTTCGGGATCACAAATTTATGGTGTTTGAAAATATTAAAAAGTATGTAAAGCTGTTCTGTGATGCCGGCAGCTAATGAGACCTCCTCCTTTATCTTGAATTTATCTTTGATTTTAGATTCCAAATATTCTTCACAGTATGGATACCTATCAATCTTGGCTGATTTCAAAGCCGAACTTAAAAATGGAGGCTTGTACGGATTAGATGAGTAAGAAAAATCGAGTAGTTCCATCTCATATTCCCTAGCTCCACCATGGTCCAACCATAATCACCTCCAATATACCTATTAATAAAAAGAAATATGAAATAGCATATATGAACTTCTCCAGTCTCCTAAGGTCATTTATGTCAGGAAATTTAGGCCCCTCTATTCTGTAATATCCAATTTTTTCAATCATTATGTTGAACAAGCCAGCAGTTGATGCCATTGAATACATTCCATTAATCTTCAATTTCCTGTATCTCTTCAAGTTATTTGATACTCTTGAGGGACTGAGCAAGAGAACAATCAATCCAAATATTCTAGAAGGGATGAAATTCAGAACGTCGTCCGCCCTAGCTGCGAATTTACCAAAATATTCATATTTCTCACTGTGGTAGCCTATCATTGCATCAGCAGTATTTATTATCCTGTAAACAACCGCACCAATTATGCCAAATAAAATGAAATAAAATAATGGTGAAATAACAGAATCAACTATATTCTCCGAACCAGATTCAAATGCTGCAGACATTAGATGTTCCTCGTCTAATTGCTTGACATCTCTAGATACAATTTGGGATACGCTGTTTCTCAGATCTTCGGTATTGTCTGTTTCGCATTTTCTTACTGCTTTTACAAGACCTCCAACCGAGAACGTTGACTTTAGTATGTAAACGTAAATTATAAATTGGATGTAAATAGGGGTAAATCCAACTGCGAAAAGTATCGCAATCCATAGCAGTATAATGATCAGAAGGGAAATCATTCCATAAATGAACTCATAATGGGGTTTACTTGAAATTCTATGATTATCAAAAAATGATATCAGTTTACCGGTGAAAACCACAGGATGAATGCTATTCGGGTACTCGATAAAATAATCTATGAGAGCAGCCGACAGTAAAATTATGACCCAGAAAAGTTTATAATTTTCCAACAAGGTTTAAAGCCTCCTTCAAATCTTCTTTCGTGTTGATGCTTAGGGCCAATAGTGGATCTCTGTATTCAACAACTACATCCTTCTCATCGCCAGGTACAGCAATATTAAGTCCAATGTATGCGGGGCTATTAAGAGGAATCACTGCTGTCATACTTCTCCCTTTGAATCTGCTGAGAAAATCATTGATCAAAGAATCAGTCACAAAAATAGAATCCCCATTCAAAAGGAGAAGTGGTTCCGCAAAATGTTCTAAAAGAAAGGAAACATCTTCCGGGTATCCAATACCGGGAGTTTCAACAGTTTTGTATCTCTTACAATAATTCATTGTTAGTGGAGCATTTTCCGAAACAGCTACCAAGTAACTTTCAACATTTGATCTTGAGATATTTCCTACGGTAATATCTATAATCTTCCTCCTTTGTATTTCCTGGATCAGTTTTTCAGATCCGAAACGTGAGCTCTTACCACCAGCCATTACAATCCCAAGCATATCAACCACATTGTCACTGCCCTGGATATTTCATTCATTGCACCCAAGGTATCGCCATTTACAAAACCAAAATTCTTCGTGGATATATATCCAATTATCAATGATATGAGTAATCCGGCAAATATATTGAAATAAGCCATTCTAAAGATTATTAAAAGAGGACTTGTTAATACTATTGCAACTATTAAGTAATACCATTTGGCCCCTATTTTAAACTCGTGGGCAAGACCCTGTTCAGGAGTATTGAACGATATTAATCCTGTTAGCATTGAAAGCTTGGCAGAGATCTCAGAAATTAAAAAGAAGGTTAAAATCTCTAATAAATTGAATCTTATACTATCTATCGCGTAGAACTCTATCATTATCACAATCACCACAGAAAAAGTTCCACCTATTCCCGTGTTGACATCTTTGAGTACCCTAACCTTTTCATCCCTGCTCCCTTTTTTCATGATTCCATCGGAGAAATCAGCCAGACCGTCTAGATGTAATAACCCTGTTACAGCATAAATTGAAACAAGAAGGATGATGGAAATTAAAATTCTTGGAATAAACTTGCCCAAAACCAGGTATATGACGGCAGGGAATAGCGCTATAATGATTGCAACAACAGTTATGAGATAAATTGAACGGGAAGCCCTCTCTACATCTCCTTCTGCTGGAATCCGGGTGAAGAATGAGATCAGGCTTCTCATGGTAACCGTTAAATAAATTTTAATAATATCAAGTTTGCTTTACATGTTATTATTATTGGTAATCGGGAATACTGAGGTATCAAGGATAAAGGGGATCACGGCAGCCGGGGAGAATGATGCACTGATAATGTATACTCCTCCGGCCGATGCAGAATTCCTATTCTATGACAGGCCAGTGTGTATAGATGCAATTCCAGTAACACCTGCAGGAAATCCAACCCCAGGAATAATAACCAAAGCATCAAAGAACCTGACCAAGTTGCCAATACTGGTTGTAAGATCTGGCTCAATCATACCCCCCAAACTTCCTTATGTAAATCTTAGTTCAAAAGTAGGCGGAGACATAAGAAAAGAAAAGGGTGTATCAGATCTCCAAGAAATTAAAGACAAAAGTTCAATATTTGCAGATTTTTTGAATTCTTTTGAAAATGAAATAATGATAGCTGAAAGCATTCCTGGGGGTACAACGACAGCTATGGCAGTGCTCACATCTTTGGGATTTAACGCAAAATCTTCATCATCATTCAAGGAGAATCCATTGATACTGAAGGAAAAAGTTATTACTGAATCACTGAATAGAATTGAAAATATTAGAGATAAGGATGTAATGGAAGAATTGGGAGATCCTGTACTCGCATCTATTTCCTACATTTCTTATAATTTTAAAGGAAAAGTATACCTTGCGGGGGGTACGCAAATGCTCGCCGTTGCAGCATACCTACGGCATCTGAATAAGAATGTAGAATCTATCATCACTACAAAATATGTTGTGAACGATCCATCGGCAACTTTCAATCAAACCTCAAGGGAAATCGGAGTGAAATATATCAAATCTGAAATTGACCTATCAGTGTCTCAATACCAGGGGATAAGAGAATATGAAAATGGCATAGTGAAGGAAGGGGTTGGAGCTGGAGGTGCATATTATTATTCCAGGATTAAGGGATTTACAAATGAAGAGATAATTTCAGAGATTGATAGAATATATGGAAAAATGATAGGATGAAAGAAGTTTCAAAGAGGGAAATAAGGAGAGGAGTCCTTACCAAATGGGATGCCATTGGACAATCCATAGCGATGAATGGGCCAGCAGCAACATTATCACTGTATCTTGTGGCAATAGCCGGGATGGCCGGTTCCCATATGGCTCTAATACTGATTATTTCTTTTGCAATGTATGCTCTGATGACATATGTGGTGTATCAGTTATCATCAGAAGGTAATTCAACCGCACCCTGGATGGAATACGTCCAGGGTGGTCTGGGTAAGGGAGCAGGATTTGTAGCAGGCTGGATATACTGGTTTTATTATGTGATAGGATATTCAGGTTTTGCCCTCCTCGGGCTATCATCATTTCTCTATTATTTCCAGATATTTCGGGATAACGAAATGTTGTGGTTGATTCTGATGATTATAATGGGTATAGAGGCAACAGTAATCTCGCTTAAGAAAATAGAGATATCCACCAAATATTTTCTGTATGCAGGGCTGTTTGAAATTGTGTTTCTCCTCTCTACATCCATTTATCTTATTGTGAAATTCAGTTCCAACATCCCCTATTTATTCAATACCAATTTCAGCGGAATATCATACACCTCTATAATCCTCGGTATAGGGGCTTTTGGGGGAATAAGTGGATTAACACCATTAACAAGGGAAACTATAAATCATAAGAGGGAAATACCCTCTGCCCTTCTATCAGGACTGTTTCTTGTAGGGGGAGTAATAATCTTTGGTGCCTTGGGACAGAGTGTTGCCATAGGACCTTATATGATGGGTACATACTCACAGATGTCCGATCCAGGACTTTTCATCTATTTGCATTATGTAGGATTCACCTTTTACATAATCCTCCTTTTGCTTGTTATAAACAGTTTCAATTCTTCGCTTTTAGCTACGACAAACAACTTCACAAGAATGCTCTTCGGCATTTCGGAAGAGTCGGGAATTTCGAATAAAATAAAATTTAAAATCAACGATAACGGGATACCATATGCCTCTCTGCTAATTGGAATAATTATTGGAACAGCCATAGCTATATTTGCAGGTGTAATTCTTTCACCATTGATTGGAAGCATTTTCCTGCTAATAATGGCAGCCATATTCAGCTATGTAGTCCATATCATGGTCTCACTATCACTTATTTTCAAAAATTTCAGAAATTCATCCAAATCCTGGATCAGACAATTGGTTGTACCCTTATTCGTCTCAATTTTTTTAATAGGGGCTATTTTTTCCTCAATATTTCTGAATTCAGTGTACCCTTATAACTATGCTATTTTAATAGCATGTATATATATTTTAATGATTGTAATTATTTATTTTCTTTATAAGAGTGAAAAAATAAGTGAAATAGCTGACTTTATAACATTAAAATAATTAAGGACCTCTAAATAATTATAGTTATCAATGAATACTTTTAGATAAATTTAAATTTACTAAAGTAATTAAGAGATGGCGATGGAAATATGGCCAATAAACTATCTATAATAATTTTTAGTGGGACAGTGGATAAACTTTTATCGGCAGGTGTTCTTTCACAGGCCGGAGCAGCAATGGGAAATGAGGTGAACGTTTTCGTAACTTTCTGGGGACTGCTAAGTTTCACAAAGGGCGAGAAGAAAATGGTCATGCCCAAAGAGTTCGAAAATATGGGACCAACTCTTATGGAAGGTATGAAGAGGGAACACGTGAAGTCATGGTATGAGATGCTTCAGGAAGCGAAAGATATGGGCGCAAAAATATACGCATGTTCAATGGCCTGCGGTGTTATGAATATAAAGAAGGAGGATTTAGATCCTATTGTAGATGATATGGTTGGAGCAGCAAAATTCCTGGCTGATTCGGAAGGCGGGCAGGTATTATTCATATGAGGTGATGAGGAATGACAGAAGCAAAGTTAATTGATTCAAGGGGTGCTGCATGTCCAGGTCCAATAACAGATCTTGCAAGGGCATATAGAAATTCGAAGGTAGGGGATATTCTTGAACTGTGGGCGACAGATAAGGGTGTGAAAGCAGATACAGAGGCGTGGGCAAAGAAGACAGGAAATGAAATAATGGAAATCAAGGAAGATCCTGATAAAATAGTTGTCAAAATAAAAATTCTTAAGAGATAAAGTGATAAGTGGAATATATGGAAAAGGTACTGATAATAGGTGGAGGCGCCGGCGGGATAATTCTGGCAAACTCTCTTGATCCAAAGGAATACAATGTCACTGTAATTGATAAGGATGAATATCATTATTACCAACCATGGTATCTTTACGTAGCTTTTAAAGGATCCAAGAGAAAAATAGGGAAGCCAATAGCATCATTACTGAAACCTGGAATCCGGTATGTTAAGGATGAGATAACAGAAATTAACCTGAATGAGAGAAAGGCCTATGGCTCCCTGAGAATAACTTACGATTACGATTATATAATCATAGCCACAGGTACATCACCCGATCCAGATCCTATTCCTGGACTGAGAGAAGTATTCAATGAATACGGAGATTACCATACAAGCGTTCAGAACTCACTAAAATTATGGGGGCATATCAAGAATTTCAAGGGAGGAACCGTTGCCATAGGGCAGGCATCCCCTACCTGTAAATGCCCTCCCTCTCTTCTGGAGGGTGCATTCCAGCTTGAAGAATATCTGAATAAGAAGGGACTGAAGAGCAATACGAAGATAAAATTCTTCACTCCTTTTCCAAGAGCTTACCCAGCTGAACCGATGAACAAAGTAGTGGAACCTATGGTAGAACAGAGAGGCATAGAGGTTATGCCATTCTTTGATCTTGATACCGTTGATAATGAGAAAAAGACCTTGACATCTATTGAGGGGGACACCATAAATTATGACCTACCCATAATTGTTCCGCCCTGTAAAGGGACAAAGATCAGGATATTGCCTGAAGGCTTACAGAATGAGGACAGGTTTATAATTTCAGATAAATATACAATGAAAATAAAGGGATATGATAATGCTTTTGCAGTGGGAGATGCAAATAATCTCCCTACATCCAAGACAGGAGTTACTGCCCATCTTGAAGCCAAAGTCGTGGCAAATATAATACAGGGAAAATATGATAAGTTCACAGGAAGGATAAACTGTCCATTCGATACTGCCTACGGTAAGGCAACATTTGTGATAGCTGATTACGAAAACCCGGTAGCGCCTTATCCACCATCAAAGATGAAACACTTTATGAAAATGAGCATGGCAAGGATCTACTGGATGACATTGAAAGGATATGCAGACCCAATATTCGATTTCTACTTCGAATTTACAAATCCAGTAAAATTAAATGAAAAATACGCGACTCCTTGATTTTTATCATTTTTCTTTTATTTCCCAAGAATTTCTATTGCGGCTTTTATAGGTACCACACATATCATTTTCATATCAGATTCTGCCTTAATTGTATGGAACTTGTTCCCAGGGATGAATATGAAACTATCTTTTTCTACCTTGAAGTTTTTATCATCGATTGTAGCAACCCCCTTGCCTTCCACAATGAAGATCTCGTGCTCATAATCATGACTATGGGCGGGTGTGCTTTTCCCTTTTTCGACATTTATCAACCTCATTGAAAAGTTAGGAGCTCCATCTTTGTGTGTTATGAGCCATCTTATAATGCCACCACCCTCCAGTGGCATTGCATTTACTTCATCATATTTTTTAGCAAAACCCTGTACATCCATAATACCATAACATAAATCCTGATAAATAGTTTCAGTGATTGCTCTATTTCTTCTGAATTTTTTCAGGATTGGGCCATTCAAACAATCTCTCTTTGAATCCTGAACGCTTGTTTGCTGTCAATGAGAGGAAGAACAAGAAGGATGATAGCCTATTCATGTATTGCATAATGAGAGGTTCAATCTTCTTTTGAAGAGAAAGATCTGCTAACCTTCTCTCTGCCCTCCTTGTAACAGCCCTGCTTAGTTGAAGACTGGCAGCTGTTTTTTCACCTCCAGGTATTACGAATAAACGAACCTCTCCAATTTCCTTCATGTACGTATGGATCTTATCTTCAAGCCATTTTACCCCGTCTTCCCTTAATTTTCTCCCTTCCCCGTTTGTGAGAATATGCTCACCTATAGTGAAAAGATCTCTTTGAACTTGATAAATATCATTTTTTATATCATCATATTTGCATTCTGCCCAACTGACTCCAAGGTGAGAGATAAGTTCGTCCAGAGTACCCTCCCACTCAATAATTGGATTGCTTTTTATAACACGCTCTCCTGTGGCAGTATCAGTTATCCCTTTATCCCCCTTCCCAGTATACACTGTTGCCAATAGCATTTCTGTATATTTTACTTTGCTATTTTCATGTGCTATTAAAACAATCTATCTGGGGCAAAATTGAAAATACTGTGAGAATAAAGCGCAAGAGTATTCTCATACTGGAAACCATCTGTGCTATCCCCAATGCCCTTACCTCTTATATTTTCAAAGACCCTCTTTTCTTGAAAATTTAAAATTTCTGACTTGTGAAATTCGTGCCCCCTTAATTTAGATCCTTTTCTGGAAAGAATGTTGCCGTATTTTGCTTTAAGCTCTGTATAACCAATGGTAATTATTTTTCCCATTGCTATCTCCACGTTAAAAATGCCTGTCATTTTGTAATCTCTTTCTACTCTCAGCGTATTCGAAAGGTACATCATTCCTCCGCATTCAGCCAAAATTTTAGTTCCTCTGCCTGACTCTCTCTTCAGCCAATCTTTTGTTAGGGAGCTATTCTGAAGTTCTTCAGCAAAAAGTTCGGGATAACCACCCCCCAAATAAATAAATGAAGGGTTTTCTACAAGTTGGTTCTTGACAGGGCTAAAAAACTCTATTTGGTATTTATTTCTAAGACTCTGAATATTGTCATGGTAATAAAAAGAGAAAGCCCCATCATATGCAATTGCTGCCTTTTCCTTTCCTTCTTTCTTTAATTCTCTACTGTAGTCATCTACTTCTTCATTAGTACCAGCAATATCGATGAGACTGTCAACGTCTATATTATTCTCTATGGATTTGGCTGCATTTTTTATAAAAACCTCAGCTTTATCATCTGGGGTTATGAGTCCAAGGTGTCTGGAACCTATTTTCAGGGAATCATCATAGGGTATCCAACCAAGTGGTTTCACCCCTTTTGGAAGCCCTATTTTACAATCGCTGTAGTGTGAATAGGATGCGACCTTGTTGAAAATTACTCCTCTAATGTTGTTCTTTCTGTAATTTTTTAAACCATTAACAATTGCAGAGGCGGTTGTTGAATTTCTGGAGCAATCTATTACGAGTATTACAGGTTTATCTACAACTTTTGACAGTTCCCAAGTGCTATATTTACCCTTAATACCATCATAGAAACCCATTACTCCCTCTATTAATGATAAATCAGAGTGCTTGGAATACTTTTTATAAATATCTTCAACACCCTCTTTACCCATTATCCAGAGATCAAGATTGACCGAGTAATTTCCAGAGGCTAACTTGTGATACATCGGATCAATGAAATCAGGACCAGCCTTGAATGGGGCCAACTTGTATTTTTTGGATAAATACCTCATGAGTCCTAATGTTACAGTTGTCTTTCCAGAATCACTTCTGTCAGATGATATAATAAATCCACCAGTTTTTTCCATCACTTTACATAATGAATATATGTAAAAAAAACTTAGTTAAGTTTGTATTCGAGTTTCAGATACCTATTCGAGCAGGATGATGACATCAGCCTTAACTGAAGGATGATGAGTGACAGGCAGTCTGATCTGCTCTATTAAGATCATAGAACTTTATTCAAAGCGTCAAGAATAACTTCAAAATCCCCGCGTTTAAGTGCATCATTCATAAGATTGAATAGTGAGGAAGTGTCCATATCATTCAGGATTCTATTGATTTTCAGGAGAATGCTTTGCTGCCGTGTTATTAGATCCCTTATCTTGTTCTCTAAAACAGAAATTTCAGAATCTATGGATTTTAAGTTTGAAATCAATGTATCAATATCAGTATCCATCTCATCCTCTTCCTCATTGTCAAAATTTATCAGAGATATTTTCTCTATGAATTGCAGCAAAGACAGAAGGGGTGCATTTGCCTTGTATAGAATTCTCTGGGGGCCTTCTTCAGAATCGAATTTTCCTATCTTGTAAACGAGACCACTGTCTTCAAGTATCTTTATATGTTTTGAAATTAGCTGTTGAGAGGTTCCAAGGGTTCTAGCAAGTTCAAAAATATAAGATGGCCTGATAGATAATATGCTAAGTATTTTTCTCCTTATCTCATTATCTATCAGGTCCAGTATACCTGTCATACTCACTGTATTGGAATTTTCTTGCCAGATTTCTTCTTCTGTTCAGGTTTCTTTATCACTATATCCAGGACTCCATTGGAATAAGTCGCCTTGATTTCATCTGGATCAATCTTATCCTCAAGTTCTATTTCTTTGTAGTACTTTCTCCCTTCTTTGTCCACTTTGATTATCAAGGCATTGTCCTGAACATCGAGTGATATATCCTCTTTATTGACTCCTGGCATCTCCAAAGTTACATAAATCTCATTCTCTCTTTCCTGAATATCAGTCGCTGGTTCTCTGTACTCAGGACTTGGAAGCTCCGAGTACTCCTTCGGTACGTTGCCGAACTCCTGGAACACTGGTTTCCCATCTGGACCTACCTTATATGTAAATCCGTAGACATAAGTTCCTGGCTGATCTTTCATATTTTCAATCTCATCGAACGTGTCAAACCATCTCTCAAACATCTTTCTATATTCCCTGTCAGCGTTTTCCAGGAATTCATAAATGTCGTCCCAGAATTCATCATCATCCTTTTTCCTTATTTTTCTAATCACCATGATTACCACCTCTGGTTATCAACCTATTGTTGATTAGTAATTAAAAACCAATATTTAAATGTTTTTAAATTCTATATTTTAAATTAAAAATGATATATTATTGAACAATACCACAAGGCAAATGTTATAAGAGATCCTGCCATGAATAAATAATGAATAATCAGAGAGATATCATAAATATAGCTTCTTACCGATGCCCATTTAAGGCAAATAATGATAAATTTTCGGAACTAAACACCGGCGGGCTTGTTGGAGGGCTTTCTTCATTGAAAAAGTATCATAAAATGAGATGGTTTTGCTTTGATACGGAAGATGGAATGGATGAAATTACAAATATGACAGTCTATAGGGTTGGTATTGAAAGGGAAAAAAATAAACTTTATTATGGAGAATTCTGCAATAATTACCTATGGCCAATTTTTCATTATCTGAGGAAGGCTGAAATATTCAGAATCGAGCCTTGGCTTTCTTATAAGGAATCAAATGTAAAATTGGCGAAAAGGATATCGGAGGAGATAGAAAGCGAGGAGAATATTCTAGTAAATGATTATCATCTATCCTTAGTACCTGATGAGCTTAATAGAAAAGACTTTAGAAAGATAAGCTTTTTCTGGCATATACCCTGGGTATCACCGGAATATCTTCAGGTATTTCCTTGGATACAAGAAATAGTTAAAGGGATAATTGGGGCTCAGAAAATAGGATTCCATTTGCCTAAATACAAAGATAATTTTTTAGAAACAGCCAGAGGAATTAAGAACGTGATGAATGATTATCATGCCCTTGAAAATAAGGTGGTTTCAATTCCACTTGGCATAGATTATTCTGTCTATGAAAAGATGGAGATAAGAAGGAATAAATTTGATGACGAACTCAAAAGAATCAAAGGAAGAGGAATAAAGATTATAAGTTCCCTTTCAAGACTGGATTATACCAAAGGCATATTGCAAAAGCTTGAAGCGTTCAGGCATTTCTTACTTAATAATCCGCAATTCAGCGGGAAGGTTGTTCTTGTCCTTGTTGTGAGCCCTTCCAGGGAGGAAGTAAATGAATACAGGTGGTACAAAGAAAGCATAGACAGGCTGGTCGGAAACTTGAATGCTCTGTTAAGAACTCCAGAGTGGACTCCGATAATCTACATTTACAGGAAAATATCCCAATCAGAGGTTTTTTCATTATACAAGGAATCGGATGCCTTTCTTGTAACTCCAATAATGGATGGTCTGAATCTTGTGGCAGAGGAATATATATCTGTCAACAGAAATGGCTTGCTTATACTTTCAAAATTCGCCGGTATTTCGTACTATATGGAAGCTACTGAAAAAGTCAATCCTTTCAACCTGAAGGAGTTTTCATCAGCAATTAAAAACATACTTGAGATATCAGATCATATGAAAGAAGACAGGGCATCGAAAATGAGAGAAATCATCAGAAAATACGACATAAATAACTGGATAAATGGCATGATGCTGTGAAAATGAAATGAGTAAAAATAATCCCTCATTATTGAGCTGTAATCAGATTTTATTCTTCCTTATCCTATCATTGTAATCGAATATAGTCAGGACCAATGAAAGGTGACTCAAGGCCTGTGGATAATTTCCAAGGTATCGTCCAGTTCCAAATTCCAATTCTTCGGGCAGAATTCCGACAGAATTCATCTTGTTAATAATATTTATAAGTATATTGAATGCCTTTTCAAGATTACCTGCCATCATAAGATTTCTGATATACCAGTATGTAAGCATGAGAAATGCGTTATCCTCTCCCTTCAGACCATCATCCAGGGTGTACCTTTTAAAGAGAAATCCTTCCTTCATTAGGTATTTCTCAATGGCATTGAATGTGTTTAGGTAAATAGGATCGCTGAAATCACAAAATCCAACAAGAGGCATTCTGAGAAGGGACGCGTCTATCTCATCTGATCCATAGCTTTGAGAGTAGTAGCCATGACTGCTTATTCCATTTTTAAGAATATCCTGTCTGATTTCTGATGCTACATTCTCGTATCTGTTCTTGAGGTCTTCCATACCGAGGGAAGATGATAACCATCCAAGGTCGACAAATGCTTTCCATGCCATTATTTTAGAATATACATAGTTACGTTTCTCTCCTCTTATCTCCCAAATTGAGGAATCAGGTTGATTCCAAATAACTTCCAACTTTTCACCGACTGAGAGTACCTTCTCCAGTGTATGAATACTCAGATAACCCCCATTCTCTATTAAAATTCTAAGCCCGCTAATAAAAGAGGCATACTGGTCGATTTGAAGCTGGTTGTGAGCATCGTTCCCGAATCTTACAGGTCCTGTGTTTTCGTAACCTGATAAATCAACAACTTTTTCCTTTAGAACACCGTCTTCACTTATAGGATAAAGGGAGTATAGCCTGCCATCCCTTTCATACCTGTCAATAATGGAAAGATAGAATTTCATCGCCTCATCAACAAATCCAGCCTTGGCCATAGCTTCTATTACGTAAGCGGTATCCCTTATCCACATATATCTATAATCCCAATTTCTTTCACCACCTAATGACTCGGGTAATGATGTAGTGGCTGCGGCAACCATGAACCCAGTAGGTTCAAAGAACAAACCCTTTAAGATAAGAAGTGACCTGTTTACAGTTTCAAAAAATATTCCCTGATAATTTGACCTGATAATCCACTGTTTCCAGAATTTCCTTGTTTCCCACAATCTTCTTTCACTGTTGAAGAATTCAACTGAATAGGCATGCTTCAAATTATATGCACTAACTAACCAGATGACATTGCCTGTTTTCATTTTTAAGTTTCCCTGAAATTTACCGTCAATATTTTGAAGATTCACGTTGCCAGAAAGGAACTGATCCCTATCCATAGTTCTGACGAGATACCCCTTATTATCGAATTTAAGGAAATCTTTTCTCTCCTTTGATCCAAACGGGGCGAATGTTATTCTAATTTCTATATCTGAAACGGCTTCTATCCTTCTATGAATCTCAGAAAAATAAACGGAGTTCTCTCTTGTCATTGGTAGGAAATCCAAGATGCTGAGAATTCTCTGTTTTTCTTCAAAGAAACTTGTTTTGAGTATATTGGTATCTGTTTCATATTCCTGGCTCGTCTGAAAAACACTTACAAGTGGTTCTATTTTAAAAAAACCACCATTTTCCATATCAAGCAATGAAAAGTATACAGGTGATGAGTCAAAATTTGGAAAACAGGCAAAGTCAACAGCCCCATCTGAAGAAACCAACGCCGCTGTTCTATTGTTGAGGAGAACGCCGTGGTTTTCAATTAATGGATAAATGCGGTTTTTACTCATTAATATCAACAAGCAGAAAATATGTATTAAATTTATTGAATTAATTTATAAGTAAAATAATGGAAATATTTTTTAGGAAACATTGAATGTTGAAACATGGATGAAAACGTAGAGAAAATAATAAAGAATGGAAAACTAGCCCTGATTGTTTGGGATGTGCAGGAAGCCCTTGTCTCAAGAATTTTCGATAAAGATGAATTTTTGGGCAATCTGCAGAAGCTTATAAACAAGGCAAGAGAGAAGGGCATACCAATTTTCTACACAAAAATAACACCTCTGCCTGAAAAGTTTGAATCGCCGGTCAGGAGATTATCCGGATTTGGAAGATTCAATCCAGGTGATATTGTGCAGGAAGTCTATCCAGAGAAGGAAGATATAGTTTTGAACAAGAATACTGCATCCATTTTCACAGGTACAAACTTCGAAATTATGACCAGAAATGTAGGCATAAATACACTTCTATTTACAGGGATAGCAACAGAAATAGGTGTCGAGACTTCAGCACGGCATGCTCAAACACTAAGTTATTTCCCTGTAATAATAGAGGATGCAGTATCATCTGGTGATAAGGATGCACACGAGAGAAGCTTAAAGAATATGGCAAAACTTATGCCTGTTGTAAAAACAGGTGAACTTCTAGAAATACTTTAATCTGACATAAAGCCTATATGTAATAGGATATAGTTGAAATATAATAGTGGATACTATTTCAATAAAGATTTTACATTGTGATGCGATTACCCCAAGGGATGAATTAAATGCATACAAAATTGTTCATACCGGGACCTACGGAAGTTAGGGAGGATGTATTGCAAATAATGTCCAAGCCTATCATAGGGCACAGATCAAAAGAAATGACAGAACTGTACGAAAGAATACATAATAATCTTCAAAAATTTTTCAATACAAGGAACGAAGTCATGGTCTTTACAACATCCGGTACCGGACTAATGGAAGGGAGCATCAGGAACGTCATCCAGTCTAACGTACTGCACTGTACAAACGGTTCATTCAGCGAAAGATGGTACCAGATATCCTTGGCTAATGGAAAGAATGCAGAAAAATTGGCATACGAATGGGGTAAATCCGTTAAAGTTGATGATGTGAAGGCCAAACTTGAGTCAGGCAAATATGAAGGAATCGCTCTCACTCACAATGAAACAAGCACAGGAGTGAGGACACCGATAGAAGATTTTTACAAGGCAGCTCATGATAATAACGCTCTCTTAGTTGTGGATGCAGTAAGTTCAATGGCTGGTGATATGATAGATGTAAATAAGGCGGATGTCATCTTTGCTCCTACGCAGAAATCATTTGCACTTCCACCTGGAATAGCAATAGTGTTTATCAGCGATGAAGCAATGGAGAAGGCAAAGAAAGTAACCAACAGAGGTTATTTCTTCGATTTCATTGCAATGCATGATTATTATGTAGAAAAAAAGCAGATTCCTGCCACACCGGCAGTATCACTTTTCTATGCCCTTGATTATCAGCTTGAAAAAATGATGAAGGAGGGAATGGAAAACAGATACAGAAGACACAAGGAAATGGCAAACATGGTTCAGAAGTGGGGGAGGGATAATTTCAAGCTGTTCGCAGAACCTGGTTATGAATCTGTGACTGTAACAACAATAGAAAATAACAGGAATATAAATGTGGAGGCAGTGAGAAAGGAACTTAGACAGAGAGGCATGGAGATCTCAAATGGATATGGGAAGCTTAAGGATAAAACATTCAGAATAGCTCATATGGGAGATCTGACTCCAGCCGAGATAAGGGAACTTCTGGAAAATATGGATGATATAATTCCAAAGGTGAAATGATGAAGATTCTGGTATCTGACCCCATACATTCAGAAGGAACGGAAATGCTAAGAAAGGCTGGTCATGAGGTCGATGAAAAATTTGAATTGAGCAAGGACCAGCTGAAAAGCATAATCAAAAATTATGATGCAATAATAATCAGAAGTAAAACGAAAATGACCAAAGACATTATTGAGGCTGGAGTAAATCTAAAGGTCATAGGACGAGCTGGAGTAGGCCTTGACAATGTTGACAAGGAATATGCTGAATCGAGGGGTATTAAGGTTATAAATACACCCGATGTTAGCACCATATCGGTAGCAGAACTTGTTATGGGATATATAATATCATTATCCAGGCATATACCACAGGCAACGGAATCTCTTAAAAAAGGTGAGTTCGAGAAGGAAAAATTTTCTGGAATTGAACTTGCAGGGAAGACTATAGGAATCATAGGTACAGGCAGAATTGGTACTGCAGTTGCGAAAAGAGCAAAATGCTTTGAAATGAATGTCATCGGATATGATCCATATGTAAAATATTCAGATACGATAAATATGGTTGATTTCGAAACTTTATTGAAAGAATCGGATGTTATAACGGTCCATGTTCCATTAACAGATGTTACCACGCACATGATCTCAAATGAAGAAATTAAGAAAATGAAAAAGGGTGTTATTCTAGTAAATGCCGCCAGAGGAGGAATTCTGGACGAAGAAGCGATAAAGAAAGGACTGGATGAAAGAATAATAGGTGGGATAGGGCTGGACGTTTTCGAATCCGAGAAACCATTTAAAAGTGTCTTGACATCGAACTATAACTTCGTCGGTACCCCACACACAGGGGCCCAGACCGAGGAAGCTCAAAAGAGGGCCGGAATGGAAGTAGCAAAGAGGGTACTTGAAGAGCTGAATAGAGTTAAAGGGTGAATAAAATGGTGGAAGTGAAACCATTCAGAGGTTTAATGTATAGTACAGGAGATCTTAAAACAAAAATAACTGAACCATACGATAAGATTACAAGGGAAATGCAGAACAGGTACTATGAGAGGGACCCTTATAATTTCATAAGATTGAATCTCCCAAGGGATAGTGACCCATACACCGCATCAAAAAATACCCTAAAACAATGGTTGGAAGCAGGGATTATAAAAAAATCAGAAAGGGAAAGTTTTTATCATTATTTACAGAGATTTGAATTAAATGGAAGGAAATATGAAAGAAATGGGTTTTTCGCAGTAGTGAAACTGGAGCGGTACGAATCTAAGGAAGTTCTTCCTCATGAGAGGACGTTCTCTGGGCCAAAGGAAGATAGGATGAAAATGCTTAGAAGCACAAATGTGGATCTGGAACCGGTATTCTTCCTCTATGATGATCCAGAAATGGAAATAATGAAAATATTCAGAAATTCGAAAGAGGAAAAGATAGTTGACGTTACCGACGACAATGGAATAGAGCACATCCTTTATAGCACTTATTCTCCAGAAATAGAACACTTTTTCAAGGAAAGGAAGCTGGTTATAGCGGATGGTCATCATAGGTATGAAACAGCCCTTGCATACGCTGAAGAAATGAAAAGGACCAATGGTACAGGTTATATAATGGCCGTGCTTGTGAACAGATACGATCCAGGATTGATAATTTTGCCTTCTCACAGGATCATAGAGACAAGCGATCTGAAACCAGAAGAGGTGCTTGAAGAAATTAAAAAATATTTCGACGTATCTAAAATAGAAAGGGATAAGATAAAGGGATTCATAAATGAGGAGCTTATATTTGTCTACGATGGAAATTCATTTTCTTTGAAACTTAAAGGAGAATTTTCAGAAGGTTTATCTGTAAGTGAAAGGCTCAATGTTTCAATTCTGAATAAATACATTATTTCAATGATATTGAATATGGACTCCAAGGAAAATATAAAATACGCAAGGATGCCAGAAGAGGTATTCGCTCTTATCGATAATGGTAAAGCAAAATTTGCTTTTCTCGTAAAGCCTGTAACTCCATCCAAGGTCTGGGAAGTAGCGGTAAATGGAGAAATAATGCCACAGAAATCAACAGATTTTTATCCAAAGCTCATCTCAGGCTTGGAGATGTTTGATTTAAAGGATCAAGTTTAGATTAATTTTTATTTTTAATATTTATTATAAAAATAAGTCATATACAGATATCTAATTTTATTGAACGAAGTGATTGAAATGTTGTAAGTCAAATGCCAAACAGGGTTTTGAGATGTAAATGACAATCCGATACTACAAAGAAATAAAAAGGTAGAAGAATATGAAACTAAGGCGGAAAACCTTTGTTTCCCTGAGACATATAAATTTTCCTGTCTATAGAGTTTCTTATTTTTATGTACGCTAGAATTAGAAGTATTCCCGGAATGAGACCGCCAAATATGAGCTGTATTATTCCGAGAACTATGGAAGAAGTGGATGCCTCTTCTATTTTTTCCAATGAAATTTTTCTGTAGACAAGAAAATAATCAAGTAGTATCCATAGAAGTCCAAGTGCAATGACTACTGTTATTAATATTAGAATACTCAGAGGTCCATACATAGCAGGTGGTGAAGAAACCACTACAGCTTTATGCACTGTTCCATTAGAATAGTATGCGGTGACAGTACTGGAAGATGTGGCAACTTCTGCAATCCCGAAAAACATTATAATTAAGACTCCTATGATAAGGAATACCGCCTGTATTATTATGGCCACTAGGGTTAAGGTTTTTGCAGACTCAGTATAAGGATCTAGCATTGTACATGTATATATTAGTTATACTAAATCTTATCCAAAATGAATTTTTCTATTAGGGCATTAATATAAACAATTCATTGAGAAAATTTTAACTCTCTCCTTAAAAAAGGACCATCAAATAATTTATAACACATTAGTTACAACTTTGTTTAAATTATGTCAATTATGGTGTCATTTTTTGGCATTTCTGAATTTATGAACGTTTATACACAGTATCAATTAAATACTAAGTAGCGATTATCCATAAATAAAAGCCGGGTCATTTTACAATGTTCTGATTTTTATTAACAAGTGGATAAACATGACAAAATTTGAAGAATATAATTTAAAAAGAGAACTGATAGATGCTATTAAATTAATTAATTTCACCTATCCAACCGAAGTTCAGGAAATTACAATACCATTTGCTCTTCAAGGCAGAGATTTAATAATTAAGGCTAAGACAGGAACGGGAAAAACGGCCGCATTTTTGATTCCGTTGATACAAAAAATAAGAAAGGAAGAAAATAATGCTGGAATAATAGTTGTTCCTACCAGAGAACTGGCAATTCAGGTCTTTAAAATGTATAAAGAGCTATCAAGAGGGACTAAATTAACAGGGGCACTAGTATATGGAGGGGCACCAATAGGTGCGCAAATAGAATCTTTAAGAAAATCACCCAATATTGTGATAGGAACTCCTGGAAGGATAATAGATTTAATGGAAAGGAGAGAACTAATAATAAAGGGTACCAAAATTCTAGTTTTAGACGAAGCAGACATGATGCTAGATATGGGATTCATGGACGATATGGAATATATAATATCTTCAATGCCCAAGGAAAAACAAGTTATGCTGTTTAGCGCAACGATGCCAGAAAGAATAATGAAACTTTCAAAGAGATATATGAATAATTCCTATTACGTTAATCTGAGTGAAGATGAACTCACAGTAAATTCAATCTCTCACACTTACGCGATTTCAAATCATTCCAAAAAACTTGAAACTCTTCTCACATTCATCAGCGAGTATAATCCAAAAAAATCTATCATCTTTTCAGGAACCAAAAGAAATGCAGATTTCGTTTACAATGCTCTTATAACTAGTGGATACAAAGCAACTGTTATGCATGGAGATATAAAACAGTCCCAAAGAGAAAGGGCACTACAAGAATTCACCAATAGCGCACAATTCCTTGTTGCAACAAACGTTGCCGCTAGAGGTCTTGATATAAAGGGTGTTTCCGACATCATAAATTATGATATCCCAAATGAGCCATATGTATTCGTTCATAGGGTAGGAAGAACAGCAAGAATGGGTGCACAAGGGTCATCATTTACGATAGTTAGTGAAGATGAATTAACATTCATAAAGGAAATAGAAAAATCAGCAAAGATAAAAATTAAGCGTATAGGTTTAGATAGTAACATAACAAACAAGATTTCAGCTGAATTAAACCACGATCTTCACCACTCTAATCCACGGGGAGTGAAGAACAGGAGAGCTTTCCGGAATGAACGTTGAGGACATCCTTGATGATGGCATAAGAGTGCGATCTGAGAAGATGGAGAGGGACAGGATCGTCGGTCTCCCTGATGACCTTCTCAG